>JAZQRG010000089.1:0-2945 GCA_045629445.1 Mycetocola sp.
GCCGTTGCGGCGCCCGAGGCGAGTTCGGCACTTCCCGACGCTACTTCCTGGGCGCCGGTGTTCAGCCGGTTGATCTGTGACACGGTGTTCTGCACCCGCTGGTCGATGGCATCCAGACCGGTCCCGATGGGTTGGAGGCGCGCGAGCACTTGGTCGATCGTCGCCTGGTCGAGACCCTCAGCGGCGAGAACCTGGGCGATGTCGGAGCGGACCGTCGGTAGTGCGGCGATCACGTCGTTCGCCGCGGTGCCAACACGTCGAGCGACGTCATCGATTTCCTGGGTGCCATTGGCAACCTCTCGGGCACCGGTCGCGAGGCTGGCCGACCCGCTGCGGAGCGTTTCGAGGCCTGTTGTGAGCTCGGTCGATCCGGAGACCAGTTCGCCCGCCCCGGTCTGAGCGGTGGTGAGCCCGGTGACAAGTTCTCCGGAGCCGGATGCTGCTTCACTCAGCTGACTGCGGATGGTGTTCAGCGCGTTGAGCAGCGTCAATCCGGCCTCAGCGACGACCTTCGCCGTCACCTCGGTCTGGATCTTCTCGATCGCCTGGTTGCCGATGGTGGTGGCGAGGTAATTGTTGGCGTCGTCGGTGCGCAGGATCAGTTCAGCTTTTTGCGGGTCCGGCGAGTTGATCGAGGCGACCGCCGCCGAGAACCCGGACGGGATCTCAATAACGAAGTCGTAGTCTCCGTTCTCGAGACCGGACGTTGCGGCATCCGCTTCGACCTGCGACAGGTCGAAGGTCTTCTCCTTCACGAGCGTGTCGGCCACCTCATTGCCGAGGTTGCGGTCGGTACCGTTGATTTCGGCACCGGAGTCTTCAACGACGAGCGCGACCGGGATCGACGAGAGCCGGCCATACGGGTCCTGGTTTGCCCACAGGTAGAGGCCGCCATAGAGGATCGGCACAATCAGCAGCGCCATCAGCGCGAGCGCTTGCATCGGGGTCGAGACCAGTCGCCGCAGTTCGGCGAGAATCATCTGCGGGATCTTCATCACTGCCCCTCAATCGCTTTTCGTGATTGCCGGTCGTTTCCTTCCACCTCCGGCAATGGCGCACCGCCGCTCTGCGCCCATGCGCCCGCGCGTTCCTCGAACATGCCGAGCTCGCGAATCGAACCGTCGGCCTTGCCGATCTCCTGGACGTGCCGTTCGTGTTTGATGGTCCACGCGGATGCCTGGCCGGCGATCACGAGGACGGCGAAGTCGCGCGACGCGAAATCCTGGGCGAGGCGCCACCACACCAGCGGGTGGCCGCCGTGGCGATCCGGCGAGACCAGCACAATGCCGGTGACTCCTGAGCGGAGAACGGCGAGTTCACACAGCGCACGGAGGCGGGCTTTGGGTGGCACATCCGAGATGGGGGTGGTGGCGAGGTCCTTCATGCCGAAGCTGGCGAGCCAACGCCGGGCAGCGACCGGGTTCGAGTGGTGCCCGGCGAACATGAGTTCCTCGGCGGCGACGCCGGCGAACAGCACGTTGGAGTCCGGGTCGGAAACGTCGGGGGCATCGACGAGAGCGATGCGCCTGCGCATCAGAGCGGCATCCGCTGTGCCGTCGATCGTGATCGTTCCGGCATCCGGTCGCATGCGTCCCGAGGCGAGGAGACCGAGCACCGTCGGCCGCTGTTCGGTTTCAGCGGCGGCGAGCACAGCCTTGCCGGTCTCGAACGCCACTGTGGTGGGCGGAAGTGCGCGCCCCTTGCGGCCCTTGGAGACGCCCTGCAGTTCGACGCGCATCAGGCACCCCGATGGACGGCCGGAGAAGTGGCGGGAGGGCTGGGCAGAGTGATCACCCGGTCAGGCTAGGAACCGGCAGGACTTTGTGCCATTGCCTTTGGTCCCGCGGTGGGCGCGCCCAGCCGATCGTGGTCGTTTCGTAACACAGCGCGAGGCATGACTCTCGTCGTGAAACGATGAAATCATGATCTCCACGCTTCCGATCCTCGATTTCTCCCGCCTGGATGCCGGCCCCGAAGAAGCAGCCGCCTTCCGGGCCGATCTGCTCCAGGCCACGCACGAGGTCGGCTTCTTCTACCTCGTCGGCCACGGTGTCGACCGTGCGCTGATCGATGATCTGCTTGACGTTTCGCGTCGCTTCTTCGAGCTGCCCACTGAGGCAAAGCTCGCACTCGAGAACGTGCACAGCCCGCAGTTCCGCGGGTACACCCGGGTCGGCGGCGAGCTCACGCACGGTGATGTCGACTGGCGTGAGCAGATCGATATCGGACCGGAACGGGATGCCGTCGAGCAGTCAGAGGGGACGGCCGACTACTGGCGCCTCGAGGGCCCCAACCTCTGGCCCGAGTCGCTGCCCGAACTGCAGCGGGTCGCCGAGCGCTGGAATGACGAGCTCAGCCGCGTGTCGCTGCGGCTGTTGCGGGCCTGGGCGCTGGCGCTCGGTGCCAGCGAGGATGCCTTCGACGAGGCGTTTGCCGACAAGCCGTTCTCGCTCACCAAGATCGTGCGGTACCCGGGTGAATCCGGTGCCGAGCGCAAGCAGGGCGTCGGCGCTCACCGTGATGGTGGCGTACTGACCCTCCTCCTGGTCGAGCCGGGCAAGGAGGGACTGCAGGTCGAGCACGAGGGCGAGTGGATCGACGCGCCGTCCATCCCCGGCGCGTTCGTCGTCAACATCGGAGAGATGCTCGAGCTGGCCACCGGCGGCTACCTCAAGGCGACGCTGCACAAGGTCTTTTCGCCGCCCGTCGGGTCCGACCGCATTTCGGTGCCGTTCTTCTTCAACCCGGCGCTCGACACGGTGATGCCGCGGCCCGAGCTGAGCCCCGAGCTCGCCGCCGAGGCCCGTGGCCTCTCCGTTGACCCGACCAACAGTCCGATCCTCGACACCTACGGCGACAACGCGCTGCGGTACCGGCTGCGGGCTCACCCGAACGTGGCCGAGATCCACCACGCCGACCTTCTGGGATAGCGGGCGTTAGGCTCC
>JAZQRG010000090.1:0-3486 GCA_045629445.1 Mycetocola sp.
TCGGGCGCGGCCGCGAGTCCGGCTGCGAGCAGTTCTCCGATCGTCTCGTCGGTCCACCACCCCTGCTGCTCGTATCGGGCCACCAGGTCGGCGGGGATGGTTCGCATGTCGACAACTCCAATGCAGCTCTGGTCCGAGAACCGGGCCCGGAAAACCACGGCCGGGGCGGGCGTCGGCCGGGTGAGGAAATCATGGGCCGACGCTGGTGATGATATTCTCACAGGCGAAGAATGCCAATCTCATTGATGGAGAATCTCCCATGGTGGAACTTGAACTCGACGAAGGACTGGCGGTCATCACGATCGACCGTCCTCAGGCCCGGAACGCGATCGCGCCGGAAACCATGGATCAGCTCGAGACGGCGCTCGGTGAGGCGAAGGGTGCTCAGGCCCTGGTCATCAAGGGTGGTGGCGACAAGGCATTCGTCTCCGGCGGAGACCTGAAGCAACTCAGTGCCCTGCGAACCATCGAAGAGGCCGAGGCGCTGGCCTGGCGGATGCGTGGGATCTGCGATCAGATCGCCGCGTTCCCGGCGCCGGTTGTCGCGGCGCTCAACGGACACGCGCTCGGCGGCGGAGCCGAGGTGGCCGTCGCAGCGGACATCCGGATCGCCGCCGACGACATCAGGATCGGCTTCAATCAGGTGACGCTGGCGATCATGCCGGCCTGGGGCGGCGCCGAGCGACTCGCGCAACTGGTCGGCAAGAGCCGGGCCCTGCTGCTCGCCGGGGGCGGCGCACTCCTCGGCGCCGCGGAGGCCGAGCGGATCGGTCTCGTCGACCGCGTGCTGCCCAGGGCGTCGTTCGACGAGGGTTGGAAGGCTGTGGCCAGGTCGTTGGCCAACAATTCGTCCGGCGACATCAAGCGGGTCATCGGCGGTGCCACCCCGGACGAGGCAGTCGCGGCATTCGCGCGCCTGTGGGTGGCCGACGAGCACTGGGAAGCCGCCGATCGGGTGATGAACCGCAAGCGCTGACACACTGATTCGAAGTGGCCGTCCGGTTCACCGGGCGGCCATTTCGTGCTTCCGTGCGTGGCGGTGCTAGGCATTTGCACAGCATCCGTCGATATTGTGGACAACGGCGCGCTAACATGTCGTGAGCCAAAGCGGCTGCTGTCAATGATGCGGAGGTCGAACCCGATGGCATCGCCCCGCAGACTGGGCGCCCCGGACGCGAAGAATCGTGCGGTGCTGCTCGCGGCCGCCGAGCGTCTGATGTTGGAGAACGGCTACGCCGCGGTGAGTTCCCGGCGGGTGGCCGACGAAGCGGGCCTCAAACCTCAGCTGGTGCACTATTACTTCCGCACCATGGACGAACTGTTCCTGGAGCTGTTCCGGCGTCGCGCCGAACAGGGCCTCGAGGTGCAGGCGCTCGCGCTCAAATCCGAGCAACCGTTGTGGGCGCTGTGGACTTTCAGCACTGACCCGGCCGGTGCGACGTTCACGATGGAGTTCATCGCGTTGTCGAACCATCGCAAAGAACTGCGGGCCGAAATCGTGCGCATCTCAGAACAGTTCCGCAGCGAGGCCAGTGCCGGTATCGAAGAAGTCCTGCGCAGGTATGGGGTCGATCTCGACCAGATGCCGGCAGTGGCGGCCATCGTGTTGATGACCAGCATCTCGCGCGTGGTGGTCATGGAAGACACTCTCGGCGTCCGCGAAGGGCACGCCGAGATGATCGAGGTCGTCGAGAACTACCTCCGTCAGCTCGAGGGCGAACCGAGTCCCGAGCTGCGGGAGATCCTGCAGCGCCGTCGCTGACGGCGCTGCGTTTTACGCGAGTGCCTTGAGGCTGTCGTCGTTGACGAAGACCAGACTTCCGTCGTTCAGGAGCACCGCAAAGCGCTTCGGGCTGACCTTGAGCCCGTCACCGAGATCGACTGTCGCCTCGGGGAGTACACCGAAGTCCTCGACGATGGTGCCCTCGCGAGTGTTGTCGTCTGTGGTGACGTTGACCTGCGCTCCAACGCTGAGTGCCTCGGATACTTTGGGAGCATCCTTATCAGCAGCAGTCGATTGTCTATTCCGCATGCATACATTAGATCAGTAGATTCCCGCCGTGGGTACATCGGAGTTGCCGAACTACTGATCCGGTATTGCGATTTCTGAATACTTCACCGGCATTCGAGGCCTCGAAAGCGCCCGAATCCGGCGCGCAAAGACGGCGTAAAGATCGCGAACCCGGGCGTATGAAGGTCGTCAACGACGGGCTCGATGTCCCTTTCGACGGCGCATGCTCAGGACACACGCCGGGCTCGATGGAGTAGCCCGGCATCTTTCCAGGAGTGGTCGTGTCAGATCTCTTTTTCCTGCTGGCGATCGGCGGGGGATTCCTCATATGCGCGCTGGTCCTGCGTGCCGTCGCTGCGAGAACACGCCGGTGACCGCCGACGGAGCAACCAATGTCGTGTTGCTGATCCTCGCTGTGATCGTCGCGCTGTACCTCATAGCCGCCCTCATATTCCCCGAAAGGTTCTAAGGCGTGAACTCCTCTTTGGCTGCCGCGCTCCAGCTCGGGGTGGTGGTGGTCGTACTCGCGGCGGCATACGTGCCCCTCGGTGACTACATGGCCCGGGTGTTCTCCGGTGCGCGTGACTGGGCGCCCGAACGATTCATCTACAAAATTGCCAGGATCGACCCCAAGCGCTCCCAGACGTGGACCGGCTACGCCACCGCGCTGATCGCGTTCTCGTTCGTCGGCATCGTCTTCCTCTACCTGCTGCAGCGACTGCAAGGTGTCCTGCCCTGGAGCGACGGCCGCGATTCCGTATCGCCGGCCATGGCGTTCAACACCGCGATCTCGTTTGTCGCGAACACCAACTGGCAGTCGTTCTCACCCGAGGTGGTGATGAGCAACCTGACCCAGATGATCGGGCTGGCAGTGCAGAACTTCCTGTCCGCAGCAGTGGGACTGGCCGTTGCCGTTGCCCTCATCCGTGGAATCATCGCGAAGAAGGGCGACGGGGAGCTCGGCAACTTCTGGGTCGACCTGACTCGGGCGGCGCTCCGAATACTGTTGCCGCTGAGCATCATCGTCGCAACCATCCTGCTGACCCAGGGTGCCATCCAGTCGTTCAAGAGCGGCTTCGACTTCATCGGTCTCGATGGATCAAGTGGTTCGAGTGTGGTCGGTCCGTTCGCATCGCAGGAAGCGATCAAGGAACTCGGTACCAACGGAGGTGGCACGCTGTCGGCCAACTCCGCTCATCCATTCTCGAACCCGACGCCGCTGAGCAATATCGTCGAAATCCTGGCAATCCTGATCATCCCGGTCTGCCTGACGCGTACCTACGGCACCCTCGTCGGTGACCGCCGCCAGGGTTTGACGATCCTCGGTGTGATGACCGTGATCTGGAGCGGCATGCTCGCCGTCGTGTGGGCCTTCGAATCGCGTACCAACGGTATTGCGGCGCAAGCGGCCGGCGCCATGATGGAGGGCAAGGAACAACGTTTCGGCATCCCCGCGTCAGCGCTGTTCGCGGTCT
>JAZQRG010000091.1:0-2961 GCA_045629445.1 Mycetocola sp.
CCGACGATGGGTGCGCTGCACGACGGCCACCTCGCGCTCGTGAATCACGCGAAGACCCTCGGTGACATTGTCGTCGTGTCGATCTTCGTGAACCCGCTCCAGTTCGGCCCGAACGAGGACCTCTCGACCTATCCCCGGACGCTCGAGCGCGACACGGCGAAACTCGCCGAGGTGGGCGTGCACCTGGTCTTCGCGCCGACGGCGGCGGAGATGTATCCGGACGGCGACGTCGCAACGCGCGTTACCGCTGGCGCTGTCGGGTCCGAACTCGAAGGGCGCACCCGCCCCGGCCACTTCGACGGAATGCTCACCGTCGTGTCCAAGCTCTTCCACATCGTGTCACCGGATGTTGCGGTATTCGGTGAGAAGGACGGCCAGCAACTGTTCCTGGTGAAGCGTATGGTCCGCGACCTCAACTTTCCCCTCGAGGTGCACGGCGTTTCGACGGTGCGCGCCGCAGACGGCCTCGCCCTTTCGAGCCGGAACGCGTTCCTCTCCGAATCAGAGCGCACCGCGGCACTCGCGCTGTCGCGTGCGCTCGAGGCTGCGGCATCCGCTGGACCTCGCGGCGTCGACGCTGCTCTCGCCGCGGCGCACGCCGTGATTGAGAGCGAACCGCTCGTCGATCTGGACTACTTCGCCGTCGTCGATCCGGCGACGTTCGCACCGGTTGACGCGGACTACTCGGGCGACGCGCTCGCGCTCATCGCGGCCAGGGTGGGCGCCACGCGACTCATCGACAACCGGGCACTCGTCGTCTCCTGACGCACGCGCCCCGGCACCGTAAACTGTACTGACCCCAAAAGGAGACGTCCCCGAATGACTCAAGCCCCTCTCGCCGCTGAAGCCGCCGAACCGACCGCCGAGGAAATCTCCGAGCAGAAGGCCGTGCGACTGGCGAAGCGCGAGCGCCTCATCGAGGCCGCGACCGATGCCGCCGGTGGGGCGTACCCGGTTGCGGTCCCAGTGACGACGACCATTCCGGAGGTTCGCGCGAAGTTCGGCCACCTCGCCGCCGACGAGACCACAGGAGAGACGGTCGGCGTTGCCGGCCGCATCGTTTTCCTCCGCAACACCGGCAAGCTCTGCTTCGCGACCCTGCAGTCCGGCGACGGCAACCGGATCCAGGCGATGGTGTCCCTCGCCGAAGTGGGCGCGGAGTCGCTCGCCGAGTGGAAGGAACTCGTCGACCTCGGCGATCACCTGTTCGTTTCGGGAGAGGTCATCTCGAGCCGCCGCGGTGAACTCTCCATCATGGTGCGCGAGTGGACGATTGCTTCGAAGGCGATTCTGCCGCTGCCGAACCTGCACAACGAGTTGAGCGAGGAGAGCCGGGTACGCAGCCGCTACCTCGACCTCATCGCCCGCGAGCAGGCTCGCCAGAACGTCATCATGCGCTCGAAGACTGTGTCGAGTCTGCGCCAGACCTTCACCGAGCGCGGCTTCCTTGAGATCGAGACCCCGATGCTTCAGGTCATGCACGGTGGCGCATCGGCCCGGCCGTTCACGACCCACTCGAACGCATTCGACACCGACCTGTTCCTTCGGATCGCCCCCGAGCTGTACCTCAAGCGCGCCGTCGTCGGTGGCATCGACCGGGTGTACGAAATCAACCGCAACTTCCGTAACGAGGGTGCCGACTCGACCCACAGCCCCGAGTTCGCGATGCTCGAAGCCTATGAGGCATACGGCGACTACAACTCGATCGCCGACCTGACCCAGACCCTGATCCAGAATGCGGCGCAGGCCGTATCCGGATCGCACGTCGTGACCTGGTCTGACGGCACCGAGTATGACCTCGGCGGCAACTGGGCCCGCATCTCGATGTTCGAGAGCCTCAGTGAGGCAGCCGGAGTTGAGATCACGCCAGAGACTCCGCTTGAGGAGTTGAAGGCACTCGCCGATCGCGAGGGCATCGTCGTGCCGCACCCGATCCACGGCAAGTATGTCGAAGAGCTTTGGGAGCACTTCGTCAAGGACGGCCTCGTCGCGCCGACCTTCGTGATGGACTTCCCGGTCGACACCTCACCCCTCGTGCGTGCACACCGCTCGAAGGCTGGCGTCGTCGAGAAGTGGGACCTCTACATCCGTGGCTTTGAACTCGCGACCGGATACTCCGAGCTCGTTGACCCCGTGGTGCAGCGTGAGCGTTTCGTCGAGCAGGCCCGCCTCGCAGCGGGCGGCGACGTCGAAGCGATGCGCCTCGATGAGGAGTTCCTCCGCGCACTCGAGCACGGCATGCCACCGACCGGCGGAATGGGCATGGGAATCGACCGACTGCTGATGGCGCTCACCGGACTCGGAATCCGGGAGACCATCCTGTTCCCCCTGGTGAAGTGATGAATGAGTTTCTCCCGAAAGACGTAACAGACCCCAAGGACCCGAAGAAGCCGTCCGGGAACCGGATCGCGATCTGGGTCATCGTCGGTGGCATCGGAGCGTATCTCCTGCTCAGCGGAATCTGGGGCATCCTGACCTGATCGGCCCACAGCATCCGCTCGGTTGAATCGGGGTATTCTTGACACTGTCATGGACATCTTCTGGGTAAACGCGCTCTGGTCGCTCGCGCCGACCGTTCTGGTCGGGCTGATTTTTTGGGTGATCATGCGTGCGATCATCCGCTCCGACCGCGATGAGCGTGCCGCGTACGCCAAGGTCGAGGCGACGGAGCGCGCCCGACTCGGTCTGCCTCCGGCTGAAACGCGCTCACAGGGTGGCCCGCTTGGCGGAGGAAACGGTACCGTCGCCTCCGACGGATAGGCTTACTGTCTCACCGGAATGACAGGAGCGGTTCGTGGACGTTGCGTCATTCTGGGCGGGATTCTGGGCCTGGGCAGCCACGGCACTCGCTGACAACTGGACGCTCGTTCTCTTCTGGGCCGTCGACTTCATCATCCGGGTCATCGCGATCATCGTCGTGCCGCGCAACCGTCGGCCGTCGGCGGGAATGGCGTGGTTGCT
>JAZQRG010000092.1:0-3293 GCA_045629445.1 Mycetocola sp.
TGGATCCGCAGCAGTATGGCTTCCTTTTTGGACTCAACTCGATCGGCATCGTGATCGGCGTCCAGGTCTCCTCCCGACTGATGCGCTCCATCGGCCCGCAGTGGATTCTCGCTGTGACGACAGCTGTCCAGGCGGCGGCCGCCCTCGCGATCATCGTGCTCACCCAGACCGGCGGCGGCTTCCTCGGCGTGCTGATCCCGTTGTTTGTGTTCATCATGGCCGCAGGCTTCGGGTTCCCCGCCGTGCAGGTTCTTGCCCTCGTGAACCACGGGCATGAGGCTGGCACCGCTGCCTCGCTCCTCGGTGCGCTTAACTTCGGCCTGGCCGGACTGATTTCTCCCGTCGTCGGTGTGCTCGGAATGGACTCTGCTGCCCCAATGGGCTCGGTGATGCTCGTGACGGCTCTCGTGTCGGTCTGCTCGATGTGGTTCATCGTGCGCCCGCGGTCGGTGCCTGAGCTCGCCGGATGACACCCGCCGTCGGGAGGACCGACGGTTTGCAGCGGTGAACACGCCGTCGAAGGTTGTCGCCCATTCGGGGGGAGCTGAGTTGTAGCATCGGATCACCCGCACGATGCTGTGCGGGAATCAGCACCGAGACAGCGATTCGAGGGGTTCCGATGGGCAACGACGCCGACCAGAGCAAACGCAACAGGGCGAACCGGAGAACCGGCAACGGTTCCCAGAACGTGGCCGACGATGCCGCGATTTTGTCACAGGACCCGGGGCTCCCGCCCGTCGCAGTGCCAGACGATGAACGCGAGGCCGACGAGCGCAGGTGGACGCCGCCGAAGATCATCCTCTGGGTGGCGATCGCGCTGCTCGGTGGACTGGCCTGGGTCATGCTCGCCATCGTCCGTGGCGAGACGGTCAACGCGATTTGGTTCGTCTTCGCAGCGGTCTGCACGTACCTGATTGCCTACCGGTTCTACTCCAAGTTCATTGAGCGGGTCATCACCCGGCCAGACGATCGGCGGGCGACGCCAGCCGAATACAAGGCCAACGGCAAGGACTACGTTCCCACTGACCGCCGGGTGCTCTTCGGCCACCACTTCGCCGCGATCGCCGGTGCCGGTCCGCTCGTCGGGCCTGTCCTCGCCGCCCAGATGGGCTATCTGCCCGGGACGCTCTGGATCATCGTCGGCGTCATCCTCGCCGGGGCGGTCCAGGACTACCTCGTGCTCTTCTTCTCCACCCGTCGCGGCGGGCGTTCGCTTGGACAGATGGCCCGCGACCAGCTCGGCCGGGTCGGCGGCACCGCCGCGATCATCGCAACCCTCGTGATCATGGTCATCATCGTCGCCATCCTCGCGCTCGTTGTCGTCAACGCGCTCGGTGAGAGCCCGTGGGGTGTCTTCAGTGTCTCGATGACCATCCCGATCGCTCTGTTCATGGGCGTGTACCTGCGCTTCCTCCGGCCAGGCAAGATCACCGAGGTCTCGATCATCGGCTTCATCCTGCTGCTCGCCGCGATTATCGGTGGCGGCATGGTGGCAGACACCGCATGGGGTGCCGCGGTCTTCACCCTCGACCGCACCACCATCGCCTGGGGCATCATCATTTACGGTTTCATCGCCGCGATCCTGCCGGTCTGGCTGTTGCTCGCCCCGCGCGATTACCTGTCGACGTTCATGAAGATCGGCACGATTCTCATGCTCGCGCTCGCTATTGTGCTCGTCCGCCCCGAGATCACGGTCCCGGCGTTCAGCGAGTTCGCGAGCAACCCGGCTGGCGGCCCGGTCGTGCCAGGGTCGCTGTTCCCCTTCCTCTTCGTCACCATCGCGTGTGGTGCGCTCTCCGGATTCCATGCGCTTATCGCATCCGGAACCACGCCCAAACTCCTGGAAAAGGAGCGCCAGAGCCGCTTCATCGGTTACGGCGGGATGCTCATGGAGAGCTTCGTTGCGATCATGGCGCTCGTCGCCGCGATCTCGATCGACCGTGGCCTGTACTTCGCGATGAACATTTCGGCGGCGAACACGCTCGGCACCGTTGAGGGGGCCGTCGCATACGTCAACTCACTCGGCCTGACCGGTGTGAACCTCACACCGGAGCTGCTCGAAGAGACGGCGAGAAACGTCGGAGAAGAGAGCATCGTCTCCAGGACCGGCGGTGCCCCGACCCTCGCTGTCGGGCTCGCCCACATCATGCAACAGCTCATCGGTGGCGTCGGGATGATGAGTTTCTGGTACCACTTCGCCATCATGTTCGAGGCGCTGTTCATCCTCACCGCTGTCGATGCGGGCACCCGGGTCGCCCGGTTCATGCTGCAGGACTCGATCGGCAACATCTTTCCGAAGTTCAAGGACACGAGCTGGACGCTCGGAGCGTGGATCTGCACCGCCATCATGGTCGCTGCGTGGGGAGCGATCCTCATCATGGGGGTCACCGACCCGCTCGGCGGCATCAATACCCTGTTCCCGCTGTTCGGAATAGCCAACCAGCTGCTCGCGGCGATCGCGCTCGCCGTTTGCCTCGCCATCGTGGCCGACCGGGGGTACTTCAAGTACCTCTGGGTCGTCGCCCTGCCGCTCGCGTTCGCCACAGTTGTCACCGTCACCGCGTCGCTGTACAAGATCTTCTCGCCGGTTCCCGCCGTCGGGTACTGGGCGCAGAACGCCGCGTTCCGTGAGGCTCTCGCGGCCGGTGAGGAGAGCTTCGGAACCGCGACGAGCCGCGAAGCGATGGAGGCCGTTGTGCGCAACACCTTCGTCCAGGGCACCCTGTCCATCCTGTTCGTGGTCCTGACCGTCATCGTCATTGCGATCGCCGTCTTCAGGACGGTGCGGGCGTTCCAGAACGGCGGGGGCGTCAACAGTGAAGATCCGCCCGTTGCATCGCGCATCTTCGGACCGTCCGGTCTGATCACCACGAAGCCAGAGAAGCGCATCCAGAAACTCTGGGACGCGTTGCCAGCCGAAAAGCGCCGTGAGAAGGCGAAGCACTGATGAGTACGACACCGATGATCGCGGTACGCACCGGGCTGGCATCCATTGGGCGATACGTCCGCGCGGTGATGGGCGACAACGCCTACGAGGTCTACCTCGCCCACCACCGGACTGTGCATCCCGACGATCCGCCGATGCCGGAGCGAGCCTTTTGGCGCGAGCGAGATGACGTCCAGGACCGGAAGCCTGAGGGGCGCTGTTGCTAACAGGGTGATCGAGATGATCCTCGAACGGATGCCGCGGCATCCGTTCGAAAGCAGCACGTCAACCGGCTTTGTATTGCGAGCGCCACAAATGCATGCAACGTTGTAGGTTCGTATCGAGATGTGATGCACAGCGCAGCGCG
>JAZQRG010000093.1:0-18523 GCA_045629445.1 Mycetocola sp.
CGCGCATCCGCTCGTCCTGCTGCTCCTCGGTCCGCAGTGGGATGCCACGGCGACAATTTTCGCACTGCTCACGATCGCGGGTGTCGCCCAGGCCATCGGCAACGTGCAGGGGTGGATCTACATCTCGCTCGGCCGCGCCCACCGCCAACTGGTTTATTACGTGGTGTCACGGCCGATCATCATCGCGTCGTTCGTTGTCGGCCTGTGGTGGAACGGCGTCAACGGCCTCGCCCTCGCCTACGGCCTGGTCTCGCTCGCCGTGCTCGTGCCTGGTTTCGCGTGGGCGATCCGCGGCACCTTCGTTACCGGCCGCGACGTCGTGCTCCCTGTGCTCCGGCCAGCGCTGCTCGTTCCGTTCGCATTCGGCGCCGCGTGGGCGACGACGCTGATCGAGCTTCCCACCATCGTGCAGGTCATTCTCGGCGGTGTTGCAGGGCTCGTCCCGCTCGCTCTCGCCATGATGATCCCGGCCTACCGGCGCGATATCGCGCAGATCGCGGCCTTCATCAAACAGACGCGCAAGCCGAAAGTATCGTCCGACGCCGCCACAGATAAGACTGTGATGGACGACACGCGTTCCGCTTCGGCACAGACGAGGGAATAGGGGACCCATGAACCGTTCGACAGTGTCCACCCGATTACGTGCGGCACCGATGCTCGTTGCCGCCATCGCCACCGCACTCATCCTCGCGGGGTGCTCAGCGCCGACGCCGCAACCGACGCCACCGCCCTCAACAGAGGCGGCACCGTTCGAGATCTCAGCCATCGCATCGCTCGGCGACTCGATGAGTCTCGCCGTCAACGCTTGCGACCGCAGCGGCAGCTGCCCCGAAGCGTCGTGGTCGACAGGGACCGACCCGCTGGTCAAGTCCCTCGCGTCCCGGGTGGCCGAGACGAGCGGAGCGGTGCCGACGACTGAGATCCTGGCGGGCGACGGGGCAAGCGCGGAAAGCCTGCCGGATCAGGCCGCCCGCGCGGTGGAACTGGGGCCGGACCTGGTTACTGTGCTCATCGGTGCGAACGACGTGTGCGCGCCGTCGTACGACGAAATGACGTCACAGGCGACGTTCACGGAGAACATCACCGCCGCATTCGCAAAGCTCTCCGCCGGGCTGCCGGACGCGCGGGTATACGTGTCATCACTGCCGAACCTCGTCCGCCTCATCGACGCCAAGAAGGACGACCAGTCCGCCCTCGCGACATGGCCGAAGATCGCACAGTGTCGATCGGTCCTGTTCAACGCGACGAGCGGCGACCAGGCAGATGTCGATCGACGCGCCGCAATCACGTCCCTCATCGAGTCGTACAACGGGGTCCTTTCCGACGCGTGCGCGACGCATCCGCACTGCATCTGGGACGACGATGCCGCGTTTGACCTCGAGTTCACAGGCGACGACGTGTCGTCGATCGACTACTTCCATCCGTCAGCGCTCGGCCAGCAGAAACTGGCCGCCGTCGCCTGGGACATCATCGCCGACTCGGGCGAACTCGCGAGCGCGCCTACCGGGGCCTCCGAAGCTGATGCCGGGGCCACAGACGCGAACGCTGCCGTCAATCCAGACGGCGCGACGGGGTCACGACTGCCATCACAGGGCAAACTCAGCGCGGCGGGCGCGCTCGCCGCTGGCCCGAAAGGGTCGGGGTCGGCATGTTCAACCCAGTCGCCGTGCTCACTCGAAACAGCGCTCGGAAAAGCCAGGGAGGGCAGCGTCATCACGCTCGCCGACGGCGAGTACGGGAGCATGGACCTCACGGGCGGATCGAACCTGAAGAACCTGGCATCGAACGTCCTCGTCGGACCGGCGAAAGGCGCGACGCCAACGTTCGATCGGCTCACCATCGAGGTTCCATCGGTCACCTGGCGCGGCATCACCGTCACCGGAGTGATGTTCGTGAACAAACCAGCCGTCGACACCCGGCTCGAGAACATCCATGTCTCAGGAACCGGGTTGTTTCTGCGGTCGCAACACGTCACGGTGACAGACAGCCTCTTCGAGGGAGGATCGAGCGTCGACGGAATTCAGGTTGGCGGAGCATCCGATGTTTTGATCCAGAACAACGAAGTGCGGGACTACGACCAGAACAAGAACAACGGCCTGCACGCGGACTGCGTGCAGATCTTCGACAGTACGAAGGTCACTCTGCGGGCGAACAAGCTCAGCAACTGCTACAACGCCGGCATCATCCTGTCGTCTGGCAAGGGCACGGGGATGAAAGACATTCTCATCGAGTCGAACTTCGTGCAGAGCTGCATCGTCAAGACGTCCGATTGCGAAGGCGGATCAGCGGCCGACCTGCGCTACGCGAAGACGACAAACCTGGTGGTTCGCAACAACTCGTTCTCGGGCGGCTCGGTGCGGGTGGATCCGCTGCCGGGGCTCGTTTTCGACCGCAACATCGTGGCCTATCTCGCCGACTGCGCCAGCCCGATGACGAACTCCATCGTCGAGAAGTGGAACGCGAAATCCTGCACCAAGCCGGATGCCGTTGGTTCAGCTGGCAACCGCACCGGCGACGTGGAATACGTGGACGAGCAGGCCGGTGACCTGCACCTCGCCGATCCGGCGAGCGCGGGGATCACCCCGGCCGGACCGCAGGTACAGGCGAGGTCCGACATCGACGGGAAGCCACTCACCCCGGCCGTCGCCGGCGCTGCGGGGTAGGCACCGCTCGTCACCGTCACGCACGAGCGGGGTATGACGTCATACCGCGCTCGTGCGTCACCGCGAGCGGTGACCGGCCCACTCCGCTTAGACGGTGGCAAGCGACGGCACGAGGCCGTCGAGGGTGAACTCGGGCGGAGTCACCCGCTGCGCTGATCGAACGGATGCCTCGACAAGCGTTTCTCGGTCGAGTCGCTCGGCCGGGCAGTCGATGGCGAGGCCCCGACGCGAGAGTTCCGCCGCGATCTGCACCTGGTGGTCGTCGACGTGCTCGCCGTAGCGCGCCAGTCGGGGCACGAGCACGGGAACCTTGCCCGCCTCAATGGCGGTCAGCGCCGCCCCGGTCCCCGCGTGCGCAACGACGACGTCGGCCTCGGCCACCGCCGTGGCGAGTTCGGAGTGCAACACGCTCGCGCGCCCCTCGATCCCGTATCCTGACACATCGGCTGCGCCCACCTGCCACAGCACCTCACACCCGTCGAGAAGTGGAACAAGCGAGCGGAACAGCCGGTCGAAACCGTAGGTCTCCTGGGTGCCGAGCGAGACAACAGCCTTGCGGATCGGCCGTTCCTGGCGATCGGGCCCCGGTGCGAACTCGTCGAAAATGCTGCCACGGTATGCCCACCGGCTTTCCGACGCCCACACCGGGTACTGGGAATACGTCTTCACCCCCGGCATCCGGGCCACGATCCTGCCGCTCAGCGACGGTCCCTGCGCCCGTGCCGCGCTCTCGATGTAGTGACACGGGATGCCGCGGGCCAGCGCGATCGGGAACACGGAGACGGCTGGGGACGACCCGGTGCTGATGACGGCGTCGAATTTCGTGTGCGCCATGGCCTTCGCGGCGGGGACCGCGTTCTTCATGATGCTGGAACCGGCGCGCGGCGCTGCGAACCGCGCGAACACCCGGTCGGTGCCGTCGGTCAGGCTGCGGCTGAGCCCGTTGTCGAAGGTGAACCAGAACTGGTTCTCCGGTGGAATCCCAATGCGGCGTGCGAGCGTGTGGAGCTGTTTCAGATGGCCGCCACCTGAGCAAACGAAGAGATACTGCGACATATGTGAACTCCCGAATTGTGCACGATCGAAAAACAACCCCTCTTAGTACGCGCCTTCCCTCCTCAGCACGGCACGAACGGTGCGGAGGAGGATCATGAGATCCCCCGTTACCGACCAGTTCTCGACGTAGTAGAGATCGAGCTTGACGCTCTCTTCCCAGCTCAGGTTCGAGCGACCGGAGACCTGCCAGAGCCCGGTAATGCCCGGCTTGATCAGCAAGCGGCGGGTCACGGCGTCTTCATACCGGTCGACCTCGCTCGGAAGTGGCGGGCGGGGTCCGATCAGGCTCATTTCCCCGATGAGGACGTTGACGAGTTGCGGCAGCTCATCAAGCGAGAACCGTCGGATGAACGCGCCGACGCGCGTGAGCCTCGGGTCGGCCTTCATCTTGAACAGAACGCCGTTCCCCTCGTCGAGCTGTGAGATTTCAGCGAGCCGCGCCTCGGCATCAGGCACCATCGAGCGGAATTTGAGCATCGTGAACGAGGTCCCGCTGACCCCGATGCGGCGCTGTCGGAACAGCACAGGCCCGCCGTCCTCCAACCGAACGGCGAGCGCGATGCCGGCAAAGACCGGGGCGAGCAGCAGAAGGCAGACGCCGGCGACTGTGACGTCCATGAGCCGCTTGACCGAGTACGTGAACCCGGTGTACTTCGGCAGCTGCACGTGCACCATCGGCAACCCCTCGACCGGGCGCATGTGGATACGCGGGCCAGCGACGTCGGTGAGGCTCGACACGAGGATCAGCTCGGTACTCGAACTCTCGAGCGACCAGCCCATTCGACGAAGCTGCTCTCGGCCGCCGGGCAGATTGCCAGCGACCATAACCGCCCTGGCGCGCGACGACCGTGAGGTGTCGGCAAGGTCAGCGAGGTCAACAACGGGAAGTCCCTCGAAAACGGATGCCGCGGCATCCGTGATGACAACACCGATCGGCCGGTAGCCCGCGGTGAGATTCGCCCGAAGCTGGTCGACCACCTCGCGCACATCCCTCGTCGACCCCACAACCAGCGCACCGGTCAGACACCGGCCCTCGCGTCTGAGCCTGGTCAGCTGAACCCGCCACAGCTTGCGGCCGAGAAGGAGCAGCACAAGGCCGGTGGGGAGCGCGATCGCGAGGTAGCCGCGTGCGAGGTCGATCTGGAGGAGGAACGCGACGATGGCGAGCAGCCCGAACGTGGCGAGTGTTGCGTTGGTAACGCGCTGGTACTCGGCGAAGCCGACACCAACCAGACGGGGCGCCCGTGACCGCGTTGCCGACAAAGCGACGAGCCACACGCCCGCCACCACCGCGGCGATAACGGCATAGTCGATGCCCGCCGCGGACGCATAGTCGAGGCTGTCGGGGCCGAACCGAACCAGCTGGGCGAGCCCGAGGGCCGCGAGGATAGCGACGGCATCGGTGATCGTTGTTGCGACGCGGTACCGCACCGGCCACCGAAGCTTGCGTGGCTGGGCCAGGACCCGGGGTGACGGCGCTGCGGCGGGGATGTCCTGGCCGATCGCCAGCGGTGCTGGCCGCGAGACCGGAGGCGCCAGGGCCGGTGTCGGCGCGAAGAGTGCCGGTTTTCGAGACGTCGCAAGTGTGCTGCGCATACGCAAGAACCAATCGTCGCTGGGAAGAATTACACGGTTTCGGTGCCGCAACACGGCACTCCCTCACGCTAGCGCAAACGTGAGGATTAATCAGTTTCAGTTGCCGACGTGTAACGTGACGTGCCGAAAAGTTCACAAATCCGACATGTTCCGTTGCCGGCTTGCCACCCGGTTAGAGCAGGCGCGGCCACAGTTCGGCCGGGAATGCCTCACGGAGCGGAGTCGGATCCCAGTCGAGGCCAGGAGCGCCCCCCGCTGCGATGGCAGCGTCGACGGTTGACACGAGGGGGACGACATCTCGCCCGGTCGATTCGAAGTAGTCCCGGTACTTGAAGAGGTTCTCCCGCGCTGGCGCTACGAGCCGGGCCGGGACACCGAGCGCCTCGGCGACGATGATGCCGTGGAGGCTCGAACCGACCACGAGCTCGCTGCGCGCGATGCGCACGAGCACGCGCCAGACAGGAGCGCGCGGTGAAATGACGTTGGCTCGACCCGCGTTCGCCGCGAGATCGTGCAGGTTCGGCACAATGGTGAGGGCGTGACGCTTGGGCTCAAGCGCCCAATCGGACAGCTCAGGGAAGAGCTCGGGCAAGAGCAGCGCAGGGTCCCCATAGATCTCGGGCACGGCGAAGCCGCGTTCGAGCAGTCGCGCCCGTGTCCGAGGTCCGCGAACCGCGCGGATATCGAGAGTGTCGAGGGTTGCCCACGGGGGCTCGACCTTGCCGTTGATCCCACTGCCCCACACCACGTCGAAGTTCCTCGCGTACTGCAGGATCGAACCGACCGACAACAGCCGACGGTCGGGAAGCCCGACAGCGACGTCAAGGCCAAGCCGCTCGCGCATCCGCTCAACGATCATCGGGCCAAGCATGTCGCCGAAGTTGCCCACTTGCCGCTTCACCGGAACGAGCTTGCCAACCCGCCCGCGGAATACGGGGCGGAGTGGATTCCAGTGGACGATTTCGACGGTCATCGGTGCCCTCTCGGCTCAACGGCTGGCTTCTCGTCCGGGCGACCAGACCCGCCCCTCGCCTGCGTGAGACCCGCCGCCGCCCACGCGGTCGCAAGAATCGTGCGGTGCCGCGATTCCCATGAGTTTTCGGCGAGGAACTTCTGCCGCTCGGACTCGGATGCGGGCCCGAGCGCAAGGGCCTCATCCAGCCGGTCAGCGAAATCAGCGACCGACCCGGTCAGCAGCACCCTCTCGTCGATCCGACGCACGGGAGGCAGGTCAATGGCGATGACCGGGCAGCCGGCGGCGAGGTACTCGTAGACCTTGAGCGGGCTCATCGCCTCGGTGAGCGGAGTGGAACGATGCGCGAGCAGGCAGACGTCGACATTGCGCATGACCGAGACCAGTTCCGCACGCCCCACGCTCTCATGCACGGTCACCGAACGGATGCCATCGAGCGCCGACAGGTAACCAGGGCTGGGCTGCGGGCCGAGGAGGATGATCGACAGGTCGGGGCGCTGGCGCGCCAGAACGGTAAGACCGTCGACGTCGAGACGTGAATCGAGGGTGCCGACGTAGAGAGCGCGCGGACCGGGAATAGCCGACAGCCACGCTGGCTCGGCGGGCGCGGGCCCGTTCCACTCGGCCGGTTCAACGGCGTTGGGCACGACCGCACTCGGCCCGCTCGGGTTGATCCGGTCGAGGACTTGCTCGGAGACAGCGGCAACGCCACGCCCGCTCTCCGCGATCCGGCGATAGGCCTCGCGATACGCGGGCCAGTAGTCCTGACGGGCTGGCGAACTCAGCCAGTCGTCCCGAGCGTAGAAGGTGGCACCTGCTGCCCACGTGAAGGGCGAGAATCCGGCAACGAGGGGGTTCGCAGAAATAGCCACAGGCGCTGACTGGCCGAGGCGTCGGGATGCCCGTTCGAGCGACCGGTCGTACAACCGATAGTCCCGTTCGATGGCGGTGATGTCGACAGGGTCGGTGCGACGCAGGCGAAGCGGCGTGTGCAGCCACCTGGAGTCGCTCGAGGGGAACCGTGAGAGGGACCCGGACATCGCCCTCGCCGCGTGCGCAGGCAGCGACCGGAATGGATTGGCGACGAGCAAGCTCTGAACGGTCGGGCTCGTCAGCAGTCGAGACAACAGACGGTCAGGAGGTCGCATCATTCCGCGTGCGACGGCATCCGTCCAGGTCTCATAACTGAACGTGAAGACGACATCGGCCGGGGTAAGGCTCACGAGGCTCGCTCCGCCACAACCTCGGCACCGGGGAGATACCGGATGACGCGGGCAGGAATGCCTGCGACGACGGCTCGGGAGGGGACGTCGTCGCGGACCACGCTGAGCGCCCCGATGACGGCACCATCCCCGATCGTCACTCCCGGCATGATCACCGCGTTCTGGCCGATCCAGGTGCCGCGCCCGATGCGAACGGGGGCGATGCGGTCGAGCGGCTGGTCGCGAATGAATACGTCGGGCAGGGCGAAGCCGTGGGTGTGGTCGGAAATATAGACGCCGCGAGCGATGGCGACACCATCCTCGATAATCACGCTTGATACTGCCGAGATCTGGGTTTGGTTCATGCGCACCCGATCACCGATGACAATCGTGGGTGTCGGTGAGGTATCGATCGGGATCATGAACCAGGAGTTCGCGCCGATCAGGCAGCCTGCTCCGATCGCGATCTTGTCGCCACGGGCGACACGGAACGGCAAAAGGATGCGGGAACCGCGACCGAAGCTGTGGAAACCGGACCGCACCGCAATACTGAACACCGCATCACGCACCCGCTGCAGTGCAGTGAAGATGGTCAACCCGTTCACCGTCCTCCTCCCCGCGCACCGGATTCGGCGGCCGCTCGTACCAACACTAACGTGCAGTGAGGATTTGTCACCTTTCTTTCGGCTGGACTTCATCTGCCCGAAACACTCGCATCGCCACGTGACGCAATTTCATGAGAAAGTAGCGTCAGGCAGTGAGGATGAGGGGGCTCGGATCATGGCTGAACCTGCGCGGAGTGCAACTGGCGAGCGGAATACTCAGCCCGCTGCTCGCGATGGCGGCGCCAGAACGGGCCGCCGGGTCTCGATCACGACCACGCTGTGTCTGGCTATCGCAGCGGCCGCTCTCGCGACCGCTGCGACGGCGTTCGCGTACACCGAGCAGAACAGGGAGGCCGCCCTCGAGGAGGAAATCGATACCCTGACACTGCAGCTCGCCGCTGCCAGCCAGGCGCTCGATGACTGCGAAGCGTCACGACAGTCGACATCCGC
Organism: Mycetocola sp.; assembly: GCA_045629445.1. Taxonomy (GTDB): domain Bacteria; phylum Actinomycetota; class Actinomycetes; order Actinomycetales; family Microbacteriaceae; genus Mycetocola_A. The sequence goes on from JAZQRG010000093.1 coordinate 8,546, forward strand.
CGCCGTCACCGAGTTGTCCGCCGCCCGCGACGACATGGACCGAGCGCTGGCAGCGTTCGACCAGGGCGTTACCGTCGAGGTGACAAAGGCAGCGATCGCCACAGCGAACGCTCGCTATGCGAGCGCACTCGACGCGCTTGCAGCGATTCCGGACTGCGGAGGCTAGCTACCGGGTCAGCTCGAGGGCTGAAGCGGTGGCAGCGAGAATCTCTTGCGCGCGCTCCGGCTTGTCGTTGAGCGTCGTCCCGTAGCTGGGAATCAGGGTGCGCAGCTGCGGCTCCCAGGCGGGGAACTCGTTCGGGAAGCAGGTCTTGAGCACGTCGAGCATGATCGGAACCGCGGTCGACGCCCCGGGGGACGCACCGAGCAGGCCGGCGATCGTGCCGTCCTGGGCCGCGATGACCTCGGTGCCGAACTGGAGGACGCCGCCCTTTTTGGCGTCCTTCTTCATCACCTGGGCACGCTGGCCTGCGGTGATGAGGTACCAGTCCTTGGACGATGCCGTCGGCATGAACGAGCGGAGTGCCTGGAACTTCTTCGACTTGCTCGCGAGGAGCTCACCGATGAGGTAGGTCATGAGGCTCGGGTTGTCTTTGGCAACGGCGAGCATCGGGATGAGGTTTGACGGACGCACCTGGGTGACGATGTCGAGGATGGAGCCGTTCTTCAGGAACTTCGGGCTGAACCCCGCGTACGGACCGAAGAGCAGGCTCGCCTCACCGTCAACAACGCGCGTGTCGAGGTGCGGCACACTCATGGGCGGCGCACCAACGGCGGCCTGGCTGTACACCTTCGCCTTGTGCTGGGCGACGATCGCCGGGTTGTCTGTGCGGAGGAACTGGCCCGAGATCGGGAAAACGCCGTAGCCCTTGATCTCGGGGATGCCCGACTTCTGCAGAAGCTTGAGGGCCCACCCGCCAGCGCCGACGAAGACGAAGCGCGCTCGGGTTTCACCCGGTGTCCGGCCGACGAGTTCCCGGTGACGGATCAGCCAGGTTCCGTCCTTCTGCTCCTTCAGGGCGCGGACCTCGGTGTTGAGGCGAAGCTTCGCACCGGCATCCGTCACTGAGTCGAACAGCTGGCGGGTGAGGGCGCCGAAGTCGACGTCGGTTCCCGACACGGTGCGGGTCGCCGCGAATGGTTCACCCTTGAGGCGCTTCTTCATGAGCAACGGCGCCCAGGTGTGAATCACACGGGAGTCTTCGGAGTATTCGATGTCATCGAAGAGCGGCTGCTGCTTGAGCACGTCGTAACGGCGGCGCAGGAAGCTGACGTCTTTCTCACCCCGGACGAACGTCATGTGCGGTGTGGAGTTGATGAAACTCTTCGGCTCGCGGAGCACGCCCTTCGCCACGAGGGACGACCAGAACTGACGGCTGAGCTGGAACTGCTCGTTGATGCTGATCGCCTTGGACGGGTCGATCGTTCCGTCTTTCGACTCGGGCATGTAGTTGAGCTCGCACAGCGCGGCATGGCCGGTGCCCGCGTTGTTCCAGGGGTTTGAGCTTTCCTCGGCGACGTCGCCGAGTCGCTCGAAGATCACGATCTTCCATTCCGGCTGGATCTGCTTGAGAAGGGAGGCGAGCGTTGCGCTCATGATGCCGCCACCGATGAGGGCGACATCCACCGGGCTGGAAGAGGTCATGCTTCTAGTTTAGGCGAGGCATTTGACACGAATGTGCTGACCGAAGCGCCAGCTGCCCCTTGCGGCGGATAGTGGAAGTATCCAATACTGGATACTTCCACTATTGAATACGGAGAGCGCCATGAACGCACCCAACATTCTCACCGCGGGGATCGTCCTCCTGACCGTGGTCGCCATTGAATCAGGAGGACTGTTCCTGCTGCGGGTGGTGAAGGGAAAGCAACCGGCGAACGCACTGCAGTCCAGCTTCTACCGGGCTGGCCACGCCCACGCCGGCGTGCTCGTCATCCTCGGCCTCGTCACCCTGCTGCTTGTCGACGGCAGTGGCGCCCAGGGCCCTGTCGTGATTGCGCCGACGCTTGTGCTCCTCGCGGCAATCCTCATGCCGGCCGGGTTCTTCCTGTCTGTGATCGGTTCTGACCCGAAGAAGCCGAACAGATTCGTCGCGCTCCTCTACGCGGGAGCAGCCTCACTCACCGCTGGATTAGTCCTCGGCGGAGTTGGGCTGATTGTGGCCGGCGCCGGCCAGCTCGCCTGACCGGCGCTCTGAACCGTCGACGGCGGATGTCTGCACCCGCCCGCCGACGCCGGTGCGGGCACGCTGACAGGCGGCACTTGCGGCCGCGAACAGTTCATCGAAGGCGTGTTCTTCCGCGAACGAATCGCTCGTGCCGATGCTGACGCCAAGCCGAAAGCCGGTTCGACCAGACACCCGCACCCTCACGAGGGCATCGAGGAGTTCGACAGCCCTTCGCTCGGTGTCCTGCGGTGCGGCGGCGATCCCCACGAGCACAAAGCGCCCAGCGCCCCTGTGGCCAATGATCGTTGTCGGATAAAGCTGATCACGGAGGAAGGCCGCGAGCGTTCGAATCGCTTCGTCGCCGGACGGAGCGCCATAGGTGATGTTGATTTCCTCGAGATTGTTAATCTCGACAACGAGAACCGCGCTGTTCTCACCGTGCGCACGAACCCGGCTGATGCGATCCCTCGCACCGGGAACGAAAGCGTCCCAGTCGAGTACCCCCATGGAGAATGTCGGAGCGGCCGACCCGCGCACGGCGCCGCTTCGGGTTGCGGTGAGCATTGCGGTCGTCAGCGACACAGCGACAAAGCCACTCAGGCGCACGAGAGCTGTGGTCGTTTGGTTGAAGTACTCGACGAAAACCGGGTCGGTCGGGCCGACCACTGCGAAGGCGACAAACCGGACCGTCGCCCAGACCGAGCCGGCAACGCAGACGATGCTGATGATCCGCCCGTTCGCGAGCTTCACGAGATCGCCTCGCGAACTCTCGTGTGCCGTGGCGATGGCCAGAATGATCATGGCCGCCATCGTTATCTGCTCACCCGCCCACACGCCGGAGCCGGGAAGTTCCAGAGCGGTGGAGACACCGGTCGTCGCGAGGAAGACAGCCAGGACAATGAGTCTTGGCCTCTGCCCATTGAATGTGCGGCAGCCGCTCCAGAGTCCACCAACGGTGCCGACCGCTGCGACGTTCGGCACGATGTGCAGCAGGGAATCCGGACCGACCCAGGTGGTGAATGCCGCGGAGACAGCAGCGAGTATCGCGAAGACATACATGACGCTCCACGCCTGCATGTGCTTTGTCTTTGTCGTCATCGCAACGTTGAGCATCGCGACGGAACCAAGCACGAAGGTAACGGACGCACCGACAGCAACAACGGCATCAAACACGCGAGAACTCCTCTGGGTGGCCGACGATAACGTTGCCGCCGGCCGCCTGGCCTTCAGCGATGAACTGGGACGCGCGGTCGGAGAGGCTCGCGAAGGTCTCGCCACCCGGTTCAGCGACGACGAGTGCGATGGTTGCGCTGACCCGGAGCCCCTGTGACACATCGACGGGCGTGTCAATGAGCGCCGAGCGGATGCGCTGTGCCCGGTCGAGTGCGTGATCGAGACTCTCGAAGACGAGCGCATCGAATCCGGCACCGCCGGTGTGACCGAGCACGGCCGACGCAGGCACCTCGTTCCGGAGAGTCGACCCGAGCAGCGTCATCGCCGCATCGCTGAATGACCGTCCGAATGCCGTATTCATTTCGGACAGGTTGTCGATGCTGATCCGAATCAGCACGCCGTTCTCTCGGAGCGTCGCGAGTCGCTCGAGGCGGTCGTCGACGGCGATACCGAACAGCTCGGGCGACGCAAACCCGGCCCATTGGCCGACGTCGACAGCACGGGGATTTCGCGCGTTCGTGCGCTCGATGCGAAGCACGCTCATCGCGGTCGACGCCGTAATGACGAAGAGGATCGTGATGAATGTCGTGATGTCCGAGTCGAAATAGGTCAGGAACACATCGCTGTACGGCCCGGCCACCGCGAACACGACAGACCTGACGGCATAGAAGACGCCGACGATGAGCATCACAACGGCGAGGATCCGCGCGTTGAGGTCGCGCCGCATCCGACCGGACAACGCTTCGATGCCCGCAAGCAGTGCATACGCGGCAACGCCGACGAGGAAGACCTGGCCGCCAGCCCAGCTGCCCGAATCAGCGTCGACCCAGGCAAGGACGGCAACGACAAAACCTCCGGCGAGACTCACGGCGAAGAGCGGGCTGCGCCCGTTGTACGCCCGATTGCCCGACCAGATAAACCCCATGGCGAGCGTCAGGGCACCATTGCCGACTCCGACGATCGCTGGCGAGTGAGGGACGACCGCCCAGACAGCGAACGAGACCATGGTGAGAATGCCGAAGGTGAATGCCGCTGACCACAGCCGACTGGCGACGTCGTTGTGCCGCAGCACGGTGCTGACGACGAACGTCGTTCCACAAATGGTGACGACGAGTGCGCACGACACGAGCAACGTTGGCAGATCCAGCGCGACAACCCCGCCAAGCAGCGTGCGCATCACTCCTCTTCCTGCTCACGAGGAAGGGTGATCACCATGGTCGTTCCGGCCGGGCTTGACGCCGACATCCGGATGTCTCCCTCGTGCGCACGGATGATCTCCTGGCTGATGGCGAGCCCGAGCCCGGTGCCGTGAATACTCGAGTTGCGCACCGACTCGGCCCGGTAGAACCGCTGGAACAGGTTCTTCTGTTCCTCAGTGGTCATTCCCCTGCCGGTGTCGGAGATGAAGATCTCGACCTCTTCCTCATCACCGATGACGGCGACACTCACGCGGCCGCCTGGATGGTTGTACTTGACGGCGTTCGACAGGAGGTTGTCGATGACCTGGCGCACCCGGAACTCATCCGCGTAGACGATGGGCGATCCAATGGAGGTCAGCAGGAGCGAAATCCGACGCTCATCAGCGACGGGCCGAAGTGACAGGACCGACTGTTTTGCGAGTACGGCGAGGTCGGTTGGCGCGAAGTTAAGCAGGAAGCCAACGCGTTCCTCCTGCGACACCAAGAGCAGGTCGCTGACGATCGACAGCAGCCGGTCCGCGTTGTTGAGCGCGACGTCCACATACTCCCGGTCCTTCTCGCCGATCGAGTTTCCGTCGAGCACCAGTTCGAGGTAACCGAGAATCGACGTGAGTGGCGTACGGAGTTCGTGTGAAACGGATGCCACGAGGTCGTCGCGAGCACGGATCGCGTCGAGTTCAGCGGTCAGGTCGCGTGACACCATCACCGCGCCCTCACTCCGGCCCTCTCCGTTCGTGAGCGCACGACAGGTCATGCCGAGCGCCAGCCGCTTCTCGCCAGGCTCTCCGTACCAGACGACGAGATCGTCGAAGCTCTCGCCCCGGAGCATCCGTTCGTGCGGTCGTTGACCCGGCTCAAATTCGGTGACCCCGTCTTCGCAATAGTCGACGCTGGGGAAGAAGCTGTTCGCTGGAGTGCCGAATTCGTCGAGCCACCGTCGATAGGTGTTGTTCACAATCGTGAGCCGGCCGAACCGGTTGATGGCGACGACGCCGAATGAAACGGTGTTCATCACCTGGTCGAGGGTTCGCTCGTCTCGTCGAGCCCTCGCGAATGCGCTCTCGAGCAGTTCCGCCTGTTGCCGGAGCAGGACGCGCTGCGCCTTGGTCTTTCTCGTGCCGAGATAGGTAGCCGTCGACACGAACGTCAGGACGATTGGGATGACGAGCACGCCCGCGATCACTGTCATCACCGACGCATGATCGATGAGGAAGAGGCTGCCGAGAATCACCAGGGTTGACGCCGCCGGTCCGACGATTGCACCGGTGAGCCCGAAGTAGGTCGCCATCCACAACACGGGGAGCACGAGGAAGAGGCCGGAACCGAGCGTCGGTTCTCCGGCGCGAAGGAAGACGACGGCAACGACATCGATCAGCGGAACGACGATCGTCCAGCGACGGTTGAACCGTCCCCACGGGATCACACCAGCCGCTGCGGTCGTCGCGAACACGAGGGCAACACCGAGGAAGAATGCCTCGGGATTGCCCAGCCGCTCTGGCAGCACCAGGGCGATGCAGACGACGAGCAGAACCGAACCGGCGAGGAGCAACTGCCACAGGAAGACCGAGCGCTCGAGGCGCCAGCGGCTCGACAGAGGAGCCTTGGTCAGGGGCAGTGACATGGCTCCGAGACTAGCGGGAGTTCTGCCCCTCCGGCGTCAGGCGCGGGCTGGCTCGCTGAGCTTCGCCGCAACAAGCTCCGCAATCTGCACGGCGTTGAGCGCCGCACCCTTGCGAAGGTTGTCGTTTGAGATGAAGAGCGCGAGGCCCTTATTCTTCGGCGCGCTGAGGTCGGCACGGATCCTGCCAACGAAGGAGGGGTCCTTGCCCGCTGCCTCGAGGGGCGTCGGGATGTCTGCGAGCTCGACGCCCGGAGCATCCGCAAGCAACTCGGTCGCGCGTTCCGGCGTGATGTCGCGCGTGAACTCGGCGTTGATCGAGAGTGAGTGGCCGGTGAACACCGGGACGCGGACGCACGTGCCAGAAACGAGCAGCTCGGGCAGCTCAAGGATCTTGCGGCTCTCGTTGCGGAGCTTCTTCTCCTCGTCGGTTTCGTAATCGCCGTCGTCGACGATCGACCCCGCGAGCGGAACAACGTCGAAGGCGATCGGGCGCGCGTAGATCGTCGGGGCGGGCATGGCCACGGCGGAACCGTCGTGCACGAGCTGGAGCAGGTTCTCGTCCTGGACGGCGGTACGCACCTGCGTCGCGAGTTCGCGGGCACCGGCGAGACCCGAGCCGGACACAGCCTGGTAGGTACTCACGATCAGTCGCTCGAGGCCCGCTTCGGCGTGCAACACCTTGAGCACAGGCATCGCGGCCATCGTGGTGCAGTTCGGGTTGGCGATGATGCCCTTGACCGCCTGGTCGATGGCGTGCGGGTTCACCTCGGACACCACGAGCGGAACCTCGGGGTCCATCCGCCAGGCGCTGGAGTTGTCGATGACCGTTGCGCCCGCGGCGGCGTACCGCGGAGCCTCGGCCCGGCTTCCGGTGGCACCGGCAGAGAACAGGGCGATATCGAGACCGGTCGGGTCAGCCGTTGCCGCGTCCTCGACGGTGATCTCCTGGCCGCGGAAAGTCAGAGTGCTTCCGGCCGAACGTGCCGAAGCGAAGAAACGGATGCTGGCGATCGGGAAGTCCCGCTCCTCCAGCAACCTGCGCATCACGGCGCCGACCTGTCCTGTGGCGCCGACAATACCGAGGTTCACTCCGTTGCCCATGATTCTCTCTCCTGTGCGTACCGGCTGCTGACGCCGGGTATGACGAAAGGACAATTCTCCCAAATCACCGCTCAAAGGGCGATGCTCGTTTGGTTGTCCTGCGGGTGGAACCGGTCAGCGGCCGGTTCCTCCGTGCACGACCGCCTCATCGGCGGCGTCAAGCTCGAAGGCCGCATGGACCACTCGGGCGGCTTCCTTGACGTTGTCTGCGCGGGTGATCACCGAGATCCGGATCTCACTGGTCGAGATCATCTCGATGTTGATGCCGGCGAGGTGAAGCGCCTCGAACAGTCGCGCGGAAACACCCGTGTTGGCCTTCATGCCAGCGCCGACGAGCACGAGCTTGCCAATCTGGTCGTCGTGCTGAAGAGAGTCGAACCCGACGTCGTCCTTGTGCTCGAGCAGCGCGGAGAGCACCTGCGGCGCCTCGTCCTGCGGGAGGGTGAACGAGATGTCGGTCAGGCCCGTTGACGCCGCGGAGACGTTCTGCACGATGATGTCGACGTTGGCTTCGGTCGAGGCGATGATCTTGAAGATCTGAGCTGCCTTACCGGGAACGTCGGGCACACCGACGACGGTGATTTTGGCTTCGGTGAGGTCGATTGCGACGCCGGTGACGATGGGCTGTTCCATCTCTTCGCCCTCTTTCGGGTTGAAAACGAGGGTTCCCTCGTTGTTGTTAAACGATGATCGTACGTGCAGAGTGACGCCGTGTCTGCGTGCATATTCGACGGCGCGAATATAAAGAACCTTGGCGCCGTTCGCGGCGAGCTCGAGCATTTCCTCGCTCGTGATCGTGTCGATCTTCCGAGCCAGTGGAACGACGCGGGGGTCGGAGGTGAAGATGCCATCGACATCCGTGTAGATCTCGCACACCTCGGCGTTGAGGGCAGCAGCGAGGGCAACGGCCGTTGTGTCTGAACCGCCCCTGCCGAGGGTTGTGATGTCTTCGGTCTCGTCGTTGAAGCCCTGGAAGCCTGCGACGATAACGATGGCGCCGGTGTCGAGCGCCTGGCGGACGCGAACCGGGTTGACGTCGACGATCCGCGCCGAGCCGTAGTGCTTGTCCGTGCGCATCCCGGCCTGAAGCCCGGTGTACGACCGCGAGTCGACCCCGAGGTTCTTGATGGCCATGGCGAGCAGCGACATTGAGATGCGTTCGCCGCTCGAGAGCAGCATGTCCATTTCGCGCGGCTCGGGCGGAAGCGGCGAGACGGCACTGGCCAGGTCGAGCAACTCGTCTGTCGTGTCGCCCATGGCGCTCACGACGACGACAACTTCGTTGCCCGCCTTGTGGGTCTCGACAACGCGCTTCGCGACGCGCTTGATGCTCTCGGCATCCGCGACGGACGACCCGCCGAACTTCTGCACGATAAGACTCACGTGTAACTCCTGAGGGGGGATGGACCGGGCGAGACCCGATACCTCATCCTAAAGCCGGTCGCATACCGTGATTGCTATGTGACGGATGCCGGGACGGATCCTTACGGTATCCATGCGGCATCCGTTCGAAACGGGCTGTTGGGTCAGCGCGAGACGACGGTGCGTCCCTCAAATGCGCGACCGAGGGTGACCTCGTCGGCATACTCGAGGTCGCCGCCGACGGGGAGGCCGGACGCGAGCCGGGTGACCCGGATCTCGAGCACGGTAAGCAGCCGGCTGAGGTAGGTCGCCGTCGCTTCGCCCTCAAGGTTTGGGTCTGTCGCGATGATGACTTCCTGGACGACGCCGTCGGCGAGGCGTTGCATGAGCTGACGGATGCGGAGGTCGTCTGGGCCGATGCCGTCGATCGGGCTGATGGCTCCGCCGAGCACGTGGTACAGCCCGCGGAATTCACGGGTGCGCTCGATGGCGACGACGTCTTTCGCTTCTTCGACGACACAGATGCTTGCCGGGTTACGGCGAGGGTCGCGGCAGATCGAACAGGTCGGCTGCTCTGCAACGTTGCCGCAGATCTCGCAGAAGTGAACCTTCTCGCGCACCTCGACGAGGAGCTCGGCGAGCCGGGAGACGTCGAACGTCTCGGTCTGCAGAATATGGAATGCGATGCGCTGCGCCGACTTCGGCCCGATGCCGGGGAGGCGGCCGAATTCGTCGATCAGTTCCTGGACTATGCCTTCGTACATGAGTGTTTAGTCCCTGTTGAAACGTGTTGGTGGAGTGTGTGGCTGCTCCTCGATGAAGCTGGCGCCGAGGATTTCGCGCACCACCGATTCGCCGTAGCGAGTGGATGCCTTGGGGTGCTCCGGCGTGAAGACCCGCGAACGCTGCTGCTGTTGTTGGGGTCGCGAGGCCTGGGCCTGAGCGGCGGGCCCGGTAGCGCCCGGGGTGGGGCTGGCCTGGGTGGGGCTGGCCTGGGCGGAACCGGTCTGGGGGCGGGCGGCTGGCGCGACGGTTGGCGCGATGCCCGCTGTGACGGTGCCGATCGCGACCGGCTCAGCGTACGGGTCTCCGTACGGGTCGGGATACGGCGGCTCGTCATCGGCCGGAGGTGCGTCGTTATCGCCAGGGAGTGACGGGTCGGTGTCGACCGCGCGGGAGGGAGCCGGGCGAGCGTTCGCGGCTTGGGCGGCGGCTGGAGCCTGACCGGCGGTCGGACGCGGGCCGGCTGGCGGGCCATCGTACGCGGGCGCAGCACTTGTGGCGGGCGCGGCGCTCGCCGCAGGCGCGTTCGAACCCGGTATCGCGACAACGGCCCAGCCGCCGTCGGCGGTCACCG
>JAZQRG010000094.1:0-1669 GCA_045629445.1 Mycetocola sp.
GAGCTGGCGGAACGTCATCGGTTCGCCGTGCTTGAGCAGGGCGACGACGTGTGCGGCCTGCTCGCGGATGCTGATGAGCGGGGCGTGCAGGTGGTCGAGGCCGACGACGGGGATCTCGCGCGGGGTCAGGGCGAGTGTCGCGAGGGCGGCGAAGTCGTCGAGGGGGACGGTCCACACGAGCTCGGGCTTCCGCTGCCGGAACTTTTCCTCGAGCCGAACCGATCGGGCGTGACGGCTCGCTTCGGTGTCGAAGTGCCCAGAGAACCAGACGGATGCCTCCTTGAAGGCGCGATACTGCAGCAGCCGGGCGAAGAGGATGTCGCGGGCCTCGAGCAGGGCAACGTCCTCGGCGTCGACGAGCTCACCCTGCGGCAGGAGCCCGGCGATCTTGAGGTCGAGCAGGGTCGCGGCGACGACGAGAAACTCGCTGGCCTGGTCCATCTCCTCGTCAGAGTCGAGCCCGCGGAGGTAGGCGATGAACTCGTCGGTCACCTTCGAGAGAGAGATCTCGGTGATGTCGAGTTCGTGCTTGGTGATGAGTGAGAGCAGGAGGTCGAACGGGCCCTCGAAGTTGCCGAGCGCCACCTGAAAACCGACCGGGCTCTGAGCCTGATCGGGCGTGCCTGTTTCCGCTGAAGCGGTGTCAGGCGACAGCGCCACGCGCAACCAGCTCCCTGGCGAGCTGGCGGTAGGCGCGAGCCGACGCGTGCTCGGGAGCGAACTCGGTGATGGGGCTGCCGGCCACGCTGGCGTCGGGGAACTTGACGGTGCGGCCGATCACGGTCTCGAGAACGTCATCGCCGAACGCGTCGACAACCCGCTCGAGCACCTCACGGGAGTGCAGGGTGCGCGAGTCGAACATCGTGGCGAGGATGCCGTCGAGTTCGATGGCGGGGTTGAGCCGGTCCTTGACCTTCTCGATCGTTTCGATGAGGAGGGCGACACCGCGGAGGGCGAAGAACTCGCACTCAAGCGGAATCAGCACGCCGTGGCTCGCCGTAAGGGCGTTGACCGTGAGCAGGCCGAGCGACGGCTGGCAGTCGATGAGGATGACGTCGTAGTTGGGCGTCAGCTTGCGCAGGACACGGGCAAGGATCTGCTCGCGGGCCACCTCGTTGACGAGGTGAACTTCAGCCGCGGAGAGGTCGATGTTCGCCGGGATGATGTCGAGGCCATCGACCGACGTGTGCTGGATGGCATCCATCGGGTCGTGCTTGTTGCTCAGCAGCAGGTCGTAGATGGTGATCGCGTCGTGGGTGTTGACGCCGAGGCCGGCCGAGAGGGCGCCCTGCGGGTCGAAGTCGATGCAGAGCACGCGGCGACCGTAGTCGGCGAGGGCCGCTCCAAGGCTGATGGTCGTCGTCGTTTTGCCGACGCCGCCCTTCTGGTTGCACAGCGAAATGATGCGCGCGGGGCCGTGACTCTTGAGCGGTGCGGGGATGGGGAACTCCGACAGGGGTCGACCGGTCGGGCCCTTCTTAACTTCTACGGGTTCCGCGACCTGCGTGTCATCGTCTGTTGTGGCCACCTGGCTTGCCCCACTCCGATCGTGTTTGTGTCGTGCTGCGGTTAGATTCTACCGGGCTGCCCCCGTTGGGCCGCGCGCCCACGCTCAAAGCCGCGGTTCCGGGCGCGTCAGCCGCCCGTACGCCGCGAGTTCACCCGTTCC
>JAZQRG010000095.1:0-5773 GCA_045629445.1 Mycetocola sp.
GAGACGAAACGCTGCTGCACCTGGGACAGGTCGGCGAGTTCCTTGATCTGTTTTTGCAGGCTGTCCGCCATGGCGTTGAAGGACTGGGCGAGTGTGGCGAGTTCGTCCTCCCCCTTCTCCCGGATACGGACCTCGAGTTCGCCGGCTGCGAGCTGCTGGCTGGTTTCTGCCGCGACCCGGATGGGGTTCGCGACGAGCCGAACCACCACCCAGACCACCGAGCCGAGCAGGAGCAGCTGGGCAAGCCCGCCGATGATGAGCGTGCGCTGCACGAAGAGCAGCGTCTGTTCGGTGTCATTGAGGTTGTAGCCGATGTAGATCTCGTACCTGCTGCCCTCCGGCAGTGTGATCTCCGTGCCGACAATAATGCCCGGTGCCGTTCCGCCGTCGGACGTCGGTAACGCCACCGACTGCCACCACTGCTCGTCCGGGTTCTTCTGGACACTCGCGCGGAGGGCGTCGCTGATCACACCGTTGAGCTGCGGGCTCTCGAAGTCCTGAGGCGCAACGGTGCTTGGCTGCTGGCCAGGAGCGCGATAGCCGGCGATGAGGGTCGAGCTCGATGCCCTGGCGATCTCGGTTCTCGCGGCGCTCATGAGTTGCTGGATGCCCGCACGGTCCTGCTCGCTCGACGAGTCGAGGATGTTCTGCGCCGCGGTCGTCGCACGGAATGAATCCTGCTGCACCTGGTCGACCCGGGAGGAGAACAGGTCGTTGCCGATCGACAGCGACATGTACACGCTCGAGATGAGGACGGCGGCGAGGGACAGGCCGAGGGTGACGATGACGGTGCGGAACTGCAGCGAACGGCGCCACGACCGGGCAGCGCGCGACGGCCAGGTTCTCCAGTTGGCGAGCCGCGCTCCGGCCACCCCGGCGTTCGCGCCGGAGGTGCCAGGGCTCGGTGCGTCCGATTCCGGGCTGAACACCATGAAAGGGCTAGACCGGAACGCCGGTACCGGCGCGATAGCCGACACCGCGAACCGTCATGACGATGCGGGGGTTGTCCGGGTCGAACTCGACCTTGGCGCGGAGCCGCTGGACATGAACGTTGACCAGCCGGGTGTCGGCCTTGTAGTGATAGCCCCACACCTGCTCGAGCAACATTTCGCGGGTGAACACCTGTTGCGGTTTGGATGCGAGGGTGAGGAGCAGGTCGAACTCAAGCGGCGTGAGGTTGATGGGCGTATCACCGCGGCGCACTTCGTGGCCGGCGACATCCACGACGAGGTCACCGATCGACAGCGTGTCCTGCGTCTCCTGCGGGGCTGGCCGCAGCCGGGTGCGGATGCGGGCGACGAGTTCCTTCGGGTTGAACGGCTTCACCATGTAATCGTCCGCGCCCGACTCGAGGCCCTTGACCACGTCGGCGGTATCGGTTTTGGCGGTGAGCATGATGATCGGTACACCCGATTCGGCACGGATACGGGTGCACACCTCGATGCCATCGATGCCTGGCAGCATCAGGTCGAGCAAAACCAGGTCGGGCTTGGCATCGTGGAATGCAGCCACAGCACCGCTTCCGTCTGCACAGAAATACGGCTCGAAACCTTCGGTTCGCAGCACGATGCCGATCATCTCGGCCAGTGCGGTGTCGTCGTCGACCACCAGGATCCGTGCGTTCATACGCCTCGTTCTCGTTTCTTTGGCTCACCGCGGGGGGACGGCAGCCGTTCGGTACTCCAGATTACTGGCTCCGGCCGGGGACTTTCTGATTTGGAGCCATTTTCCGTTCTGGCGAGCGCCGTCTGCGGTGCGCGGGCGCCGGATATGACACGATGAGACCGGCATGTTTTCGCGACGGAGGGGCCGCTGAGTGACTGACGACCAGAACTGGCAGGCGCCGGGGGCGGCTGAAGAGCCGCCCCGCTACGGCGAGCGCGTTTCGCCGCCGCCCGCCCCTGAGCAGGCGCCGCAACAACAGCCGCAGCAGGGCCAGCCCCCCTTAGGGCAGTATCCATACGGTCAGAACCCGTATGGGCAGCCGCAGGCGGAGCCCGGGTACGGCCAAAACCCGTACGGCCAGAATCCCTACGGCCAGAACCCGTACGGCGCTCCGCAGTTCACCCAGCCCGGCTGGACCCCTCCCCCCAAACCGGGGCTCATCCCGTTGCGGCCGCTCGGTTTCGGAACGCTGCTCGGCGCTCCGTTCCTCGCGCTCAAGCGCAACCCCAAGGCGACCTTCGGCAGTGCCCTCCTCGTTCAGGCCGTGACCGTCGTTCTCAGTCTGCTGGTGCTCGGCGTCATCACCTTCTTCTTCATCTCGCGGATCACCTCTGCAGCGCCTGAGGATCAGGACGCTGTCGCGGCCGGTGGAATCGCCGGACTCATCATCGGCGCCCTCATCCCCTTCCTCGTCTCGCTCGTCGGAACTGTCTTCCTTCAGGGCGTCATCGTCACCGAGGTCGCCCGCGCGACCCTCGGCGAGAAGCTCACGCTCAAGGCGGTGTGGAAGGCAACGTGGCCTCGCCTCGGTCACCTTCTGCTCTGGGTTCTCGTCGCGACGCTCGCCGTGCTCGTTGTCCTCGCCGCCATCACCGGAATTGTCTGGCTGCTCGTCGTCCTCGGCGGAGGATTCGTCGCGGCGGGAGTTATCCTCGCCATCCTCGCCGGGATTGCGCTGATCGTTGTCGGCGTGTGGGTCAGCATCAAGCTGTCCATCGTCCCAAGCATCATCGTGCTCGAACGGGCAACGATGGCCCAGGCGATCCGCCGGTCATGGCGCCTGACCGACGGCTACTTCTGGCGCACCCTCGGTGTGCAGTACCTCATTGCGTTCATCGTCGGCACGGTGTCACAGGTCGTGCTCACACCCATCAGCTTCCTATACATCATGGCCGTGTCTGCGATCGACCCAACCGGAACAACCGCCGAAAGCTGGATCGGACCGGCCATCCTCTACGTGGTCATGATCGTGCTGTCGCTGCTCGTTGCGTCCATCACCTCGGTGGTCTCCTCAGCGGCGATCGCACTCATCTACGTCGACCTGCGCATGCGCAAGGAGGGTCTCGACCTCGAGCTCATCAGGTTCGTCGAGGCGCGACAGACCGGCGAGAACACTGTGGAAGACCCCTACCTCCTCCAGGCTGGCGGACGCCAGGCGCAGCCGGGTTCGCCACAGCCGGGTCAGGCCGGGCCGTGGACCTAAGCGGGTCGTCACTGATCGGCCGCGCCATCAGCCAATCCGCGCTCGATGCCGCGGCTCTCGACGTCCCCGTCGATCCGACAGCGCCAGAGGCTCGGGACGCGCTGATCGAGGAGCTGAGCAAAGCGGAGTACGCCGCAGCGCAGCCGAGCCTGTTCGACCGGCTGTCCCAGGCCTTTTTCGACTGGCTCATGCGCCTGTTCCAGCCCGGCGAATCGGTGCCGACCGACTGGGTGCCTGTCGCTGTTGTGGTTGCTCTCGTGCTCGCGATTGTCGTCGCACTCCTGATTTGGGGGATGCCGCGACTCAACCGGAGAAGCGCGGCGACCACCGGCCTGTTCGGCGACGACGACACTCGAACGGCGGGCCAGCTCCGGCAGGCATCGGAACAGGCTGCGGCACGGGGCGACTGGACCGACGCGACCCTCGACCGGTTCCGCGCGATTGCCCGTGAGCTCACCGAGCGCACCATTGTCTTCGTTTCGCCCGGGACAACGGCGCATGACTTCGCCGGTCGGGCTGCCGACGCGTTCCCCGCCTCGGGCGCGCGACTCCTTGAGGCAGCGCGGATCTTCGACGACGTTCGTTACCTCGGCGCACCGGGCACCGCCGAACAGTACGAACTGCTTCGCACCCTGGACAGAGAGCTCTCCGCGAGCACGCCGGCACGCCACGAACCGGTCGATGTGGAGCCGGTGTCATGAGCGTGGCCGAACGCACCGAGAGCGCTGAACGCGCCGTCACGGCATCCGTTTCGGGTGAGCGCGACAGCGCCAGCGACGTCTCGACCCCCCGCGCGCGCACCGTTGTTCGGCGCTCGGTCTTCTGGGTGGGCGTCGCGGTCATCTCGATCCTCGTCGTGATTGCGACCCTGATGCTCACTCGCGGCGGCGCGTCGAGCGGACTCCTGCTCGACCCGGCGAGCCCCGCACCGACGGGGGCGAAAGCTGTGGCGGAGGTGCTGCGCGACCAGGGCGTCGATGTGATCCTTCCCGACGGGTACGCCGACGCCATGTCCGAGGCAGCGGTGCCGGGAACCACGCTCGCTCTCTTCGACCCATCGGGATACCTCACGGATGAGCGGCTCACCGAGATCGTCGACACCGCAGGGTCCACCGTGCTCCTCGGGCCGGCGTTCGCCCAGTTACAGGCACTCACTCCGGGCGTCTTCGCCGCTGGGAGCAGCGACGACGACGCTCCGCTCTCCGCGGACTGTGGTGTCGACGCCGCCGAACGCGCTGACTCGATCAGTGGGGGCGCGACATTTCGAATCACCCCGGAATCGGATGCTGTCGGCTGCTTCCCAGCGGACACCGACGGTTTCGCCGTCGTCCAGGTTCCGCAGGGAAACGGAACGCTCACCCTCGTCGGCCCTGCCGACCTCGTCAGCAATGACGAGGTGACCGCGTACGGTAACGCCGCGCTCGCACTCGGGCTGCTCGGCGAAACCGACCGACTCGTCTGGTACCTCCCCTCTCTCAGCGACGTCGAGGCATCCGGCCCCCCGAGCGTCGCCGAACTGACCCCGATCTGGCTCGTGCCCGTGGCCTCGCTCCTCGCGATCACGGTGCTTGTAGCCATGTTCTGGCGGGGTCGCCGGTTTGGGCCGCTCGTCGCCGAAGACCTGCCCGTCACGGTGCCAGCCGGCGAGACGCTCGAGGGCCGGGCACGGCTGTACCAGCGCATCTCCGCGCGAAGCCGCGCCGTTGACGCATTGCGGATCGGCGCCGTCGGTCGCCTCGGCACCACCCTCGGCCTCTCCCGTCACGCGACGGTGTACGAAGTAGCGGATGCCTGCGCATCGGTGCTCGGTCGTCCTCGCGAGGAGATTCGCGGCATCCTCGTCGACACGGTGCCGCAGTCGGAACGCGACGTCGTGTCGATCTCGGATGCTCTCGCCGACCTGGAACGGGCGACGGCCGCCGCCGTCAACCCGCGACCGCCAGGCCGACCGGCATAACCCGCGCCGGCCCCGCCGACCGCATGAACTCACCCCCGCCATCGAAACCGGAAGCAGAATCCTGATGACACAGCCGCAACCGCCACACGAGGGATACCAGCACGCGCCCCAGCAGCACGCCGCCGTGCCACCGAACCCATACCCGCTCGTCGGCGACGCTCCCACACCGGGGCTTCAGCACACGGAGCAGCCTGCCGGGTCGGCCGCAGGGCAGCCAGCCGAAGGAGAGCCAGTGGCAGAGCCCACCCGTCGTGCGCGTGCCGCGCAGCAGTCGGGTTCGACCGGTGCGTCACTCGAGGATAGTGAGTCGGCGCGCGTCGCTGAGCTTCGGGAGAAGCTCGTTCAGGTGCGACGTGAGGTCGCCAAGAGCGTTGTCGGCCAGGAGCCAGCCGTCACCGGCCTCATCATCGCCCTGCTGGCCAAGGGCCATGTGCTGCTCGAGGGTGTGCCAGGGGTGGCGAAAACCCTGCTGGTTCGCACGCTGAGCTCGGCGCTCGACCTCGACACCAAGCGAGTGCAGTTCACTCCCGACCTGATGCCGGGTGACGTCACCGGCTCGCTCATCTACGACGCCAAGAGCGGTGAGTTCGAGTTCCGCCGCGGACCGGTGTTCACGAACATCCTCCTCGCCGACGAGATCAACCGGACACCGCCGAAGACCCAGTCGT
>JAZQRG010000096.1:0-2736 GCA_045629445.1 Mycetocola sp.
GTCTGTTGTGGCCACCTGGCTTGCCCCACTCCGATCGTGTTTGTGTCGTGCTGCGGTTTAGATTCTACCGGGCTGCCCCCGTTCGGGCTCGCGCCCACGCTCAGAGCCGTCGTTCTGGTCGCGCGAGCGTCGCGAGTCCACCCGTTCCGGACGAGATCACCCGTTATGCCGAGTGGTCTCGTCCGCGGCGAGTGTTCTCGACCGCGCGCGACCGCCACATACGCTTGAGAGAACCAAGGAGTTCGACAGTGGAAGACCTCGAGACGACCGTCGCCGACGGCATCGGCCGCATCACCCTCAACCGTCCGCAGGTGCTCAACGCCCTCACCCACGAGATGATCCGCGGCATCGCCGACGCACTCGAGGCGTGGCGCACCGACTCCGAGGTCGCGATGGTGCTCATCGAGGGTGCAGGGGACCGCGGGCTCTGCGCCGGCGGCGACATCCGCGGCCTCCGGCAGCACGCGCTCGACGGCCGCAATGATCTCTCCCGGCACTTCTGGCACGACGAGTACGAGCTCTGCGCCACGATCGACGAGTACCCGAAGCCGTACATCGCGCTCATGACCGGCATCACCATGGGCGGTGGCGTCGGCGTCTCCGCACACGGCAGCATCCGCATCGTCACCGAAACCAGCCGCGTCGCCATGCCCGAAACCCGCATCGGCTTCAGCCCCGACGTCGGCGGCACCTGGCTGCTCACCCGCGCCCCTGGCGAGCTCGGCACCTATCTCGGGCTTCACGGCGCGTCAATGAGCGGGGCGGATGCTCTCGCATGCGGATTCGCGGACTACTACGTTCCGTCCGACCGCCTCCCGCACCTCATCCAGGCTCTCGGCGAGCGAGCAGACCCCGGCTCGCCCGGCGAGGTCGTGCTGCTCTTCGACGAGACGCCGCCTGCGTCCCAACTCGAACGCCAACGGGAGTGGATCGACCGGTGCTATTCCGCCGATTCGTTGCCCGAGATCATCGAGCGGTTGCGCGCCGAGCCCGGTGCCGAAGCGGCGGCTGCAGCCGACGAGCTGGAGTTGCTCTCACCGATGGCGCTCACCGTTGCGTTCGCTGCGCTCCGCCGGGCGCGCGAGTTCGACTCACTGAGGGAGGCGCTCGCGCAGGAGTACCGCACATCGGCCTGGCTCGCCGAGCAGCCGGATCTCGTCGAGGGCATCCGGGCGCAACTCGTGGACAAGGACAGGTCGCCGCGGTGGGTCCCGTCGACACTCTCGGCTGTTCCCGCGTCGCTCGCGGCGGCGGCACTCGCCCACGAGCCACCACGCCACTGATCGGGTATACCGAAGCACCACATTGGGTGGCCAAGCGGAACGAAATGACCCTCTCTGTATACCCAGCCGACGGCATCCGCGTATACTGGCGGTGTGCGAGCGAGCGATAAGGCCTACGACGTCCTCAAGGAGGACATTCTGTCGTGGCGGCTCGCGCCCGGCACCGTGCTCGGCGAGACCGAGCAGTCCGAGCGACTCGGCATCTCGCGCACCCCGCTCCGCGAGGCGATCACCCGGCTCGCCGCCGAGGGCCTCGTTGACACCCAGCGTGGGCGAGCCGGTGTCGTCACCGACGTCTCCGCAGCGAACCTCGCCGAACTGTTCGAACTCCGTGAGGCGCTCGAAACCCAGGCCGCACGGCTCGCTGCCCGCCGCCGAAACGCCGAAGTCTTCGACACCCTCCGTGCCGACTTCGAGCGAGCGCGAACCACGGTCGCCGACGACACTGCCGGCTACTACGCCCTCGTGGCGAGGCTCGACTCGGCGATTGACGATGCAATGGCGAACCGTTTTCTGCTCACTTCGCTCCGCGGCCTCCGTGGTCACCTCGCCCGCGCCCGTCGCCTCGCGCAGGACAACCCGGCGAGGCTCACCGAGAGCGTCGGCGAACACCTGCTCATCGTGCAGGCGATTCTCGACGGCGACGAGCTCCTCGCCGCCCAGGCCACCGCTGTCCACCTGCGCAAGAGCCTCACCAACCTGCTTGACACTGCCGCGCTTCACGCCGGCATCCCCGCGTCTTCGATGAAAGGAACACGATGAAGACCCACCACCTGCGCGTCCACACGAGCGAAGAGAACCTCGCACGCGAGGGGCAGCTCGCCTGGGCTATCGCCGAGGTTGCCGCTGACCCCGTCGAGGTCACTGACGACGTCACCGACATGATCATTAACCGCATGATCGACAACGCCGCTGTCGCCGCCGCTTCACTCACCCGCGGCCCCGTTGTTGCGGCCCGGTCGCAGGCGCTCGCGCACCCTGTCACCACCGGTGGCAACGGATCGACGGTATTCGGTCCGGATGCCGCTCGTCGCGTCAGCCCGGAATGGGCGGCGTGGGCAAATGGCGTCGCTGTGCGTGAACTCGACTACCACGACACCTTCCTCGCGGCCGAGTACTCACACCCCGGGGACAACATCCCGCCGCTCGTCGCTGTCGCACAGCACGTCGGATGCACCGGCAAGGACCTGGTTCGTGGCATCGCGACCGGCTACGAAATCCAGATCGACCTCGTCAAGGCGATCAGCCTGCACGCTCACAAGATCGACCACGTTGCGCACCTCGGCCCATCCGCAGCGGCCGGTATCGGCACGATGCTCGGCCTCGACGTCGAAACGATCTTCCAGGCGGTCGGCCAGGCCCTGCACACGACGACGGCGACCCGGCAGAGCCGCAAGGGCGAGATCTCGACGTGGAAGGCGCATGCCCCGGCCTTCGCCGGGAAGATGGCCGT
>JAZQRG010000097.1:0-1999 GCA_045629445.1 Mycetocola sp.
GACCTTCTTGGTGGTGAACTCAAACGCGTTCGTGAGGGCACCGGATGCATCGGTGAGCATTCCCTCGCGCGTCGACTGTTCCACGATGTTGGCGACCTGGTCGAGGGTGTACGCGCTCGTCGCCTCATCCTTGGGCTGCACCCGAAAGAGCCGCAGGATCATGTTGGCGATCCAGTTGAGCGTGCCGATGACGGGCAGGAACACCTTAGCGACGATCACCAACGGCGGCGCCAAGAGCAACGCAGCCCGGTCTGGCACGGAGAATGCCATATTCTTGGGCACCATCTCCCCGAGAACGACGTGCAGGAACGTGACCAACAGAAGCGCAACGACAAAGCCGATCACGCCGATCGCCTCGCCCGAGAGCGCCGTGAGCCCCAACGGAATCTCGATCAGGTGGTGAATGGCCGGTTCGGAAACGTTGAGGATAACCAGCGAACAGACCGTGATGCCGAGCTGGCTCGTTGCGAGCATGAGGGTGGCGTGTTCCATGGCCCACAGCGTGGTCTTCGCCGCCTTGCTCCCGGCCTCGGCCCGCGGCTCGATCTGAGAGCGTCGCGCAGAGATGACGGCAAATTCGGCGCCAACGAAGAAGGCGTTGACGGCCAGCAGCACGACAAGCCAGATGATTCCCGGCAGGTACTCGCTCATACGATGTCCTTCGTCAACTGCTCAACAATGTGGTCGTGAGTGGATGCAGCACTCGCGAGGTCGTGGGGCGTGTAGCTCAGGCGCAACACTCGAGCGCCATCCACTCTCTCCACGCGGAGGCTCCCGTGGGCAAGCTCCACTTCGTCTCCGACTTCGGGGATGCGGTTGAGCTCGTCGGCGACGAAGCCAGCAACCGTCTCGTACTCGGAGTCGTCGGGGACGACGATGCCGGCACGTTCGAACAGCTCGTCGGGGCGCCATCCGGCGTCGAACGTGACGGTGCTGCCCGTGCGGACGAGCCCGGTCTTGTGCCGGTCATGCTCGTCCTCAAGCTCTCCGACGATCTCCTCCACCAGGTCTTCCAGTGTGGCGATGCCGGCGGTTCCGCCGTACTCGTCGGTGACAATCGCGATCTGAAAACCGCTGCGGCGCAGCAGCACCAGGAGGGTCTCGACCTCCATGGACTCGGGGACTCTGGTCGGTTTGACCATGAGATCTCGCGCGGTCACCGCGGCCCGATCTCCGAGCGCAATGGCGAAGGCCTGCTTGACATGGACAACGCCGAGGATGTCATCCGTGGTCTCGCCGATGACGGGGAACCGGGAGTAGCCGGTCGAGTGGGCCAGGTTCACAATGTCTTCGGCCGTCTGGTCTGCGTCGATCCAGGCCACGCGAACCCGGGGCGTCATAACATCCGCCGCCGAGTGGTTCGAGAAGCGCAGGGTGCGACCGAGGAGAGTTGCGTGGTCGTCGTCCAACATGCCCTCAAGGGCCGAGCGGCGCACGAGAAAGCCCAACTCCTCCGCCGAACGGGCCCCCGAGAGCTCCTCCTTTGGTTCGATGCCGAAGGTGCGGATGATGGCGTTGGCCGTGTTGTTGAACGAGACGATGATGGGCCGAAACACAAACGTGAAGACCGTCTGAAACGGCACGACAAGTTTTGCGGTAGCCAGCGGAAGCGCCAGCGCGAAGTTCTTGGGGACCAGCTCGCCGATCACCATGGAGAACAGTGTCGCAAGGAGAATGCCGATGACGCCGCCGAAAGCCGGCACAACCGACTCGGGCACGCCCACAGCGGTCAGGGGGCCTTGCAGCATCGAGCTGACCGCTGGCTCGAAGGTGTAGCCGGTCAACAGGGTCGTGATCGTGATGCCGAGTTGCGCGCCGGAGAGGTGCGTCGAGGTGATCTTCAACGCCCGAATCGTGGGGCCAAGGCGTTTCTCACCTCGAGCCTGTCGGCGTTCGAGGTCGTGCCGATCGAGGTTCACGAGAGCAAACTCGGATGCCACGAACATGCCAGTTCCGACCGTCAGGATGAGGCCGATACCGACCATGATCCACTCATTCA
>JAZQRG010000098.1:0-6968 GCA_045629445.1 Mycetocola sp.
CCGCGCCGGACAACCTCTCACTCAGCAGAAAGAGCACAACGTGTCAGAGTCGACCATCGGAATCATCATGAACGGCGTCTCCGGACGCATGGGCTACCGCCAGCACCTGCTGCGTTCGATCCTCGCGATCCGCGAGCAGGGCGGCGTGCTCCGCGCCGACGGAACGCGAGTCCAGGTCGAACCGATCCTCGTTGGTCGCAACGAGCAGAAGCTCAAGGAACTCGCTGAAAAGCACGACATCGCCAACTACACGACGAATCTCGACGAAGCACTCGCCGATGACCGGTGGCAGATCTACGCTGACTTCCTCGTGACGCAAGCGCGAGCATCCGCCATCAAGAAGGCCATTGCCGCGGGCAAGGCTATCTACACCGAGAAGCCGACCGCCGAAAGCTTCGAGGAGGCCCTCGAACTCGCGCGTCTCGCCACCGAGGCCGGTGTCAAGAACGGCGTGGTGCACGACAAGCTCTACCTGCCTGGCCTGCAGAAGCTCAAGCGCCTCATCGACTCGGGCTTCTTCGGCCGGATCCTCTCCGTACGCGGCGAATTCGGCTACTGGGTGTTCGAGGGTGACTGGCAGGATGCCCAGCGCCCGAGCTGGAACTACCGCAAGGAAGATGGCGGCGGAATCATCGTGGACATGTTCCCGCACTGGAACTACGTCCTCGAGAACCTGTTCGGCCGGGTTGAGAGCGTCTACGCGAAGGCGATCACCCACATCCCGACCCGCGTCGATGAGCAGGGCAAGGAGTACACGGCAACCGCCGACGACGCCGCATACGCGGTCTTCGAGCTCGAGGGCGGCATCGTCGCCCAGCTGAACTCGAGCTGGACCGTGCGCGTGAACCGCGACGAGCTCGTTGAGTTCCAGGTCGACGGCACCCACGGAAGCGCCGTCGTCGGTCTGTTCGGGTGCAAGATCCAGCCGCGCAACGGCACGCCGAAGCCCGTCTGGAACCCCGACCTCGCCGAGACCCACGACTACGACACCGACTGGCTCGAGGTGCCAACCAACGACGTGTTCGAGAACGGCTTCAAGACCCAGTGGGAAGAGTTCATCCTCCACGTCGTCGACGATGCCCCGCACAGCTTCGACTTCCTGGCCGGAGCAAGCGGCGTTCAGCTGGCCGAGCAGGGGCTTAAGAGCTCGGAGACCGGAACGCGGATCGACCTCCCCGTCGTCAGCCTGTAGCGGTGGCGAGCATGACCGACCTCGCTCTCCTCGACGCAGACGGCACGGTTCGCTACACCGAACTGGTGCCGGCACCGGCCTTCACAAAGCCTCGCTCGCCGTTGTCCTCGCGGGTGGCGTACGCGGCCGCCCACGTCGTGCCGAAGCCGTCCGCCGACAACACACCAGGCCAGCCGGCCGACATCGACTGGGACGCGACGCTCGCCTTCCGCCACCACGTGTGGTCGTGGGGGCTCGGCGTCGCCGATGCGATGGACACCGCGCAGCGCAACATGGGCCTCGACGCCCGTGCGACCCGCGAACTCATCTCGCGAAGCGCGGCTGAGGCCCGCTCGGTAAACGGCCAGCTCGTCGTCGGCGTCAACACCGACCACGTCGACGACGAGGTCATCTCGATCGACGCCGTCATCGACGCATACAAGGAGCAGCTGCAGTTCACCGAGGATGCCGGCGCCGGCGTCGTTTTGATGGCAAGCCGCCACCTCGCGCGGGCGGCCACGAGCGCAGACGACTACCGTCGCGTTTACCGGGAGGTGCTCGCCGCCGCGACCACCCCGGTGACCCTTCACTGGCTCGGCAAAGCCTTCGACCCGTCGCTCGCCACCTATTTTGGGTCGGAGGACTTCGAGACGGCGAGCGCGACAGCGATCGAGATCATCACCGAGAACGCCGACAAGATCCGCGGCATCAAGATGAGCCTGCTCGATGCAGCGAGCGAGGTCTCGGTGCGTCGTCGACTTCCACAGTCCGCAACCATGTTCACCGGTGACGACTTCAACTACGTCGAACTCATCGCCGGAGACGAGGTCGGTTACTCCGACGCTTTGCTCGGCGCATTCGCCGCCGTCGCTCCGAACGCATCGGCGGCCATTCAGGCGCTCGACGCTGGGAACCGTGCCGAGTACACCCGGATCCTCGCTCCAACCGAAGCGCTGTCACGGCAGATCTTCGCGGCACCGACCTTCTACTACAAGACCGGCGTCGCGTTTATGTCCTGGCTCAACGGCCACCAAACCGCGTTCAGCATGGTCAGCGGCCTGCACTCCGCGCGCAGCCTGCCGCACCTGTCCGACATCGTCCGGCTCGCCAACGAGGCGGGAGCACTCGAACGTCCCGAACTCGCCGCTGCCCGCTGGCACAGTCTGCTTACCCTGAACGGAATCGACGTATGACGCACCCACGGCTGTCGCTCAACCAGGCGACGATCAAGTACGCACCCCTCGCTGACGCACTGACCGTTACGGCCGACGCTGGCTACGAAAGCATCGGCCTGTGGCGCGAACCCGTGCAGGACGTCGGGCTGGCGAGAGCCGTCTCGATGGTCGAGGACTCCGGCCTCCGGGTCTCGAGCCTGTGTCGCGGCGGTTTCTTCACACTGCCGGAGGGCCCGGCCCGCCGCGCCGCGATCGAAGACAACCGCCGCGCCATCGACGAAACTGCTGCGCTCGGCGCCCCGACACTCGTGCTCGTCGCCGGTGGCCTCGTTGACGGATCCCGCGACCTCATCGGTGCTCGGTCGCTGGTGACGGATGCTATCGGCGAGCTTTCCGAGTACGCCCGCGAAAACAGTGTCTCCCTCGCGATCGAAGCTCTTCACCCGATGTACGCCTCGGACCGTGCCGTCATCTCGACACTCGGCCAGGCACTCGACATCGCTGAGCAGTTCGATCCGGAGACGGTCGGCGTCGTCGTCGACACGTTCCACGTCTGGTGGGACCCGCAGGTGCTCGAACAGATCGCCCGCGCCGGTGCGTCAGGCCGCATCGCGTCGTACCAGGTCTGTGACTGGGCAACCCCGATCGCACAGGACGCGCTGCTCTCACGGCACTACCCCGGCGACGGTGTGATCGACTTCCGATCACTCACAGAGGCTGTCGTCGCAACGGGCTACACCGGCGACATCGAGGTCGAGATCTTCAACCAGCTGATCTGGGACGCCCCGTGGCCCGAGGTCGCGCGCCGAACGGCCGAGGCGTTCGATGCCGTTGTCGCACCCCATCTTGAGGGCGCGCCGGTCGCAGCGACCTGACACACAGCGGCCTGACACACTCCGCTGGTGGGGGTGGGGTGAACCCCCACCAGCGGGCTACACACCTCCCGCATCGTCGCCCGGGGTACGCTCGAGCCAACCGACGAAAGGCAGCAGATGCAGATCCGCTCAACCCCGTCCATCCGCCCGGGACTGTGCTCAGTCACCCTGCGCGAATCAAGCGTGGATGAGGTCATCGCGCTCACCGTCGCGGCGGGACTTGAGTCGATCGAGTGGGGCGGCGATGTGCACGTTCCGCCGGGCGATATCGACACGGCTCGCGATGTCGGCGAACGCACCCGCGCTGCCGGCCTCGACGTGGCATCCCTCGGTTCGTACTATCGCTGTGACGAAACGGGAGACTTCCCTTCGGTGCTCTCCTCCGCCGCTGCGCTCGGAGCGCCACGCATCCGGGTCTGGGCGGGCGAGACGGCGTCAGCGGATGCCACAGCCGAACACCGCGCACACGTCACCACCCAGCTTGATTCGGCAGCGCTGCACGCGACCGAGTACGGCATCGATCTTGCCCTCGAATTCCACAGCGGCACCCTTACCGACACCGCCGCATCGACCCTCGACCTGCTCTCGGGAATTACCGCGACGAACGTGTCGTGCTACTGGCAGCCGCCCGTCGCTGCCGACGATGAGGCCGCCCTCGCCGAGCTCTCGGAGCTCGCGCAGTGGCTGTCGACGGTGCACGTGTTTTCGTGGTGGCCGGAACACGAACGACTGCCGCTCGCCGGTCGCGAGGCACTGTGGACCCGCGCCCTCGCCTTCGCCGGAACGCTGCCGGGAGTCACCGACGCCCTGATCGAGTTTCTGCCGAACGACGATCCGGCTCTGCTCGCCAGCGAAGCAGCCACCCTTAAGGCCTGGCTCGCCTGAGCGGAATGACGGTGACAACGATGAGAGCTGCTTTCGCGATGACTCCTGGCACCCAGTTCCAGATGTTCACGCCGGTGCAGCTCGAGGAGCTGACGAGCCTCATCTCGATCGACACCAGCGCATCGATCACCGACTTTCAGGCGTCTCGCGACGAGGACCTCGCTGACATCGAGATGCTCCTCACCGGGTGGGGCGCTCCACGCCTCGATGACGAGACTCTGTCACGGATGCCGTCACTCACCGCCGTCATCCACACGGCCGGATCGGTGAAGTCGCATTGCAGTCCCGCGGTCTGGAACCGTGGCATCCTCGTCACGACCGCGGCAGATGCCAACGCCGTTCCCGTCGCTGAGTTCGCCCTCGCCATGATCCTGCTCGCCGGGAAGAACACGTTTGTCGTCGCGCACGACGACGCCGAACGCGCCGAACGGGTCAATCTCACCACCGCGTACCCCGGCATCGGAAACTACAGATCGACCGTCGGCATCATTGGTGCATCACGAATTGGCCGCCGTGTTCTCGATCTCCTGAAACCGTTCGACCTCGACGTGCTGGTCTACGACCCCTTCCTCTCCCCCGACGACGCCGCTGCCATCGGCGCCAGGCTCGTCGACCTGCCGACTCTCCTCGGCTCGTCGCGGGTGATCAGCCTGCACGCACCGTACACACCGTCGACGCGGGGAATGGTCACCGCGTCACACCTGGCGCTCATCGCCGATGGCGCCACCATCATTAACACGGCCCGCGCGGGGATCATCGACGATGCTGCGCTCGAAGCGGAGCTGGTCTCCAGACGATTGAACGGCATCCTCGATGTCACCGCACCAGAACCGCTGCCGGCAGGGCACGTACTGCGACAGTTGCCCAACGTGTTTCTGACGCCCCACCTCGCCGGAGCGCAGGGAACCGAGCTGACCAGGCTGGGTGAAAGCGCGCTCGAGGAAGTTCGGCGGGTAGTCGCCGGGTCGCCACCCGCGCACCCGGTGTCACTCGAGCAACTGGCGTCGATGGCCTGAGCCGACGCCACCGCCGAGAGCATCACTTCCGGCCGAGGGCATCAGTTGCGCGGGATGCTCTCGACCGGACCTGATGTTCTGGGCCGGGTGCCGGTCAGCCCGCGACAGCAGCGAGCCGCGAGCCAGCCTCCCGCAGCCATACCCGGGTGTCAGCCATCGCGGACGTCGCGCTCCCCGCAAGCTCGGTGAGCGACACGGCTGCGTCAAAGCCCAACGGTTCAGCGGTGATGGCACCGGCGACGAGCATCGCTCGAGCCGATCCGACTGCGGCAAGGGAGCGCACGTACGACGGGACCTTTCCGGCATCCGATTGACCGTCAAAACGCCCCTCACCGGTGATCACGATCGAAGCGGATGCCACGGCGTCGGCCGCGTGCACCACCTCACCGACCGCGTCAGCACCGGCCGCGAGCGTCGCGCCCCAGGCCAGCAGCCCGAATCCGGTGCCGCCGGCAGCGCCAGAACCCGGGGTGGATGCATCCGCAGGCAACAGCGCAGCCAGCCGGGCAAGTCCCGCATCGAGCACGGCGACGTCAGCGGCGGTCGCGCCCTTCTGTGGCCCGAAAACCGCGGCGGCACCGCTCGGTCCGAGCAGCGGGTGGGTCACGTCGCTCAGCACGACTGCTCCACCGGCGGGCAGTGGCCTAAGCGCGGCCAGATCGACAGCCGCGAGGGCCGTGAGGCCCCGACCACCCTGGACGATCGGGGCACCGTTCGCATCGAGGAACCGCGCACCCAGGGCGGTCAGCGCACCAACACCACCGTCGGTCGATGAGCTTCCGCCGATCGCGAGGTAGACCCGGTTAACTCCCGCGTCGAGCGCGGCGGCGATGGCCTGGCCGAACCCGAATGTGTGGGCATCGAACGGCAACAGCGGATCGAGCAGCGTGATCCCGCTCGTCTCGGCAAGCTCAACGACCGCCGAGTTGTCGGGCAGTCGAATCCAGCTCGCGTCGACGTCGCGACCGTCCGGGCCCTGCACAGTGACGGGCACCCGCACCGCGCCGGGGACGGCGACCTCGAACGCGTCGAGAGTTCCCTCACCACCGTCGGCAAGTGGCATCCGCACCAGGACGTCGTCGGGGCGAACGGATGCCCACCCTTCGGCGAGCGCGTCCGTCACCTCGATCGCCGTTGCCGTGCCCTTGAACGAATCGGGCGCAATCACAACGGTGTGGGGTGTCATACCTCCACTCTGCCAGAGCCGCAGTTGAGTTTCGGGCGGTAAATCGTGGGCACCGTGCCGCTATAGCCCGCCGACCCTCCGTTTCTCCTCCCGAAACGACGGCACGCTCCGTCCGGCACTCGCGTCGCGCAACGCAAGAACAGCGGATGCCGCTGGCTAGCAGAACCGCAGCTGACGTTCCGTGACACTCGGCCGTGCCGACGGACAGGGCGGGCCACCCCACCACACTCAGGTCCAGCTTCGGGCGGTAGATCGTGGGCACCGTGCCGCTATAGCCCGCCGACCCTCCGTTTCTCCTCCCGAAACAACGGCACGCCCACCCAGCACGCCGGACCGGCTACCGGAGTCGCTGGGGCGCGGCGGTTGAGCTTCGGGCGGTAAATCGTAGGTCTCGTGCCGCTATAGCCCGCCGACCCTTCGTTTCTCCTCCCGAAACGACGGCACGCTCCGTCCGGCACTCCCGTCGCGCAACGCAAGAACAGCGGACGCCGCCAGCCGACGGCATCCGCCCGTCACGATCCAGGAACGCCGCGCGGGCGTCCCGACCCACGCTCAGGTGCAGCTTCGGGAGGAAGATCGTGGGCACCGCGCCGCTATAGGCCGCCGACCCTCCGTTTCTCCTCCCGAAACGACGGCCCACCCCCGGAGGCCACCCCGAGC
>JAZQRG010000099.1:0-16571 GCA_045629445.1 Mycetocola sp.
GTCTTCGTACACGCTCGAGGGCCCACCCGAGAGAACAATCCCAACCGGGTTCTTCTCCGCCACTTCCGCTGCGCTGATCGAGTGGGGCACGATTTCGGAGTAAACCCCGGCTTCGCGCACCCGGCGTGCGATGAGTTGAGCGTACTGGGCGCCGAAATCGACGACGAGGACGGGGCGCTGGCTGGTTGCCTGCTCGCTAATGGGTTGCCTCCACAGGGTTCGAAATTGGTGCAGCAGATGAAACGGATGCCGTGCGCCGAGCATGTGAGTCGAGGTACGCGTTTACCTCGCGGGCGACCCGCACTTCGAGGAAGAACGACAGGAACGGGATCACACCACCGAGCGCAAGGAGCAACAGGCGCGGGAACGACCAGCGCATCAGGCTCCACAGCCTGAAGTTGCTGAACAGGTACAGGACGTAGAACCAGCCGTGAGCGATGAGGATACCGGTCGAGAGATTGACCGCCTGCGCCGTTCCGTTCGGGACGAACACGAGGAAACCATAGGCTCCGCCGAGCTCGAGTTCGAGTCCGAACGCGTACTTCATGAGCATTTCAGCGCAGAGCGCGAGCAGCATGACACCGGTGATGATCGATGCGATCTTGTAAAACTTCAGAGCGCCGGCAATTCGCGGTAAATCGCTCTCGCGAGGTTCAAGTGGCATGACTCTATTCTACGCGCCCGATTCTGAGCGTTCGAGCTCGGCCTCTTCCTCACGCCGCACCCACGCATCCTTCACGAGATGGAACCAGACGAAGACGGCGAAGCCAGCGAAGACGATCCATTCGACCGCGTAGAAGATGTTCAGCCAGTTGAGCGTGACCTCTTCTTCGACGGGGGGCGCATCGATGACGGTGAGGCCATCAGGTGCCTCGTCAGCAACGATGTATCCGTTGTAAACAGGCCGGTCCCCGAGGTCACTCCAGATGTTGACGAACGCCGCCATCGACATCGTCGTGAGCTCGAACGGGTCCGCGTCGTCCTCGGGCAGTTCGGGCGCCTGCGATGCATTCAACCGGCCGTTGACGGAAACAACGGATGCTTCAGTGCCGGCATTGAGCGTAGCGGTCACCTTCTCAGCAACCTCGCGATCCGCGGTCCAGCCGAGCGCAACCGCGATCGACGCTTCCGGCTCTGACCCGGTTACCAGATGACCGGTGACCCAGTACCCCGTCTCGCCGAGGTTCAGCCGCTCGCTCACAACGAGGTAATCGCCATCGACGAGCGTCCCGTCCACCTCCACCAGCTGACCGATGACGCTGTCACGAAGGGGGCCACCCGTCGTCGCGACCTCGGTGAGTTCCCGCACGCGCTCGGTGGGCTGGTCGACCGTTTCCGTTGAGATGACGGCGCGTTCGAGCTGCCACTGCCCGAGCCACGCAAAAGCCCCTGACACCAGCAGGGCGAGCAGGAGCATTGCGATCCAGCGTGGCTCGAGCATGGTGCGGAAGAGGGTCTTGCGTGGTTCGTCTCGGCCGGATGGCGTCGGGGTGTTGCTAGTAATCGTCGTCTCGCTTCGTGTGGTCGGCGGGTTTGTCTGTCTGGTTCATCGCCTGTTCGACGATGCGGTCGACGACGCGTGACGTCGCCGTTGATTCAGGTGCTGAGTCACCGGAAGTTGCTGCCTCGACGAGTGCGATCTCTTCGGCAAGCATCGGGTCGCGAGGACGAGCGGGCGTTTTTCGTTTCGTGCGCAGGAGAACGGCACCGATGCGCTCGGAGTTTGAGGCGAGCAGCGGCCCCATGACACTCACAACGAGCACGTAAAGGCCGGCGAACGGCTGGAGCCTCGGGTCGAGTCCAGCGGTGAGCGCGAGGATCGCCAGGATGAGCGCGAACTCGCCGCGGTTCATCAGGATCGCCGCAGCGTTGATTCCGGCCTGCGCGCTGAATCCGTAGAGCCTCGCCATGAACTGGCCGGCGACAACGTTGAGCACCAGGGTCAGGACCACCGCGATAATCACCGGGCCGATGACCTGGGGGAACTCGGTCGGGTCGAGGCCGAGTCCGAAGTTCAGGAAGAAGAATGCTCCGAACACGTCACGCAACGGCACAGCGACGTGTTCGATCTTGGCGCTGTACCTCGTCGCGCCAAGGACGAGTCCGATGAGGAACGCTCCGATCGCGTCGCTGACGCCGAGCACTTCGCCGAGGCCGCCGAAGAGTACAGCGAGGCCGAAGAACAGAATGGTGAAGAGCTCGTCGTCTTTCGTGCGGAACAGCCGGCTGACGTATGCCCCTCCCCAGCGGGCAATGCTGAACATCACCACGAGGAAGGTGAAGGCGATGGCGAGCTTGCCAGCGACGAGCCATGGCTCGTTCTCACCGCTCAGCACAACCGAGACGATCGCCAGGTAGATAGCGAGGAAGATGTCCTGGACAACGGTGACGCCGAGGATCATCGGCGTCTCACGGTTCGCCAGTCGATTGAGCTCGATCAGCAGCTTGGTGACGATCGCGCTCGACGACGTGCCGATGATTCCCGCAATGATGAGCGCTTCCTTGGTGCCCCAGCCTAGTGCGAACCCAAAGATCAGGCCGGCGCCCATGAGCAGAACCAGATACGAACCGCCCGAGATGAGCAGCTTCCCGGCGTTGCCGAAGAATTCATCCTGATCGAACTCAAGACCGAGGTTGAACAGGAGCAGGATAAGCCCGAACACCGCGATGAGCTCGATGTAGCCGCTCTCGAAGTTGAGCGGGAACCAGCCGTTGTTCGGGCTCGCCAGAAAACCAACGAGCATGTAAACGGGGATGGCGGGCAGGCCGATGGTTTTGCCGAGACGCCCAAGGAAATAAGCCGCGATCAGCAGGGCGCCGAGAACGACGAGGTCTGTTCCCAGGGAGGACGCTTCTCCTGCTGCTGCGGCGATCATGCCGGTCACACTCCCGGCGGACCGTCTTGAGAACCGGCGAGACGCGAGGCGCCCGTCCGGAAAAAGGCGAACGCCTTCGCGACTTTCTCCGGGCTTCCTGCCACGACGAGCGTGTCGCCGGGGAAGACCCGGAAGTCCTCACTCGGAGCCGGGTTGGCCGACTCCCCGCGCACAACCGCGACGACGGTGAGGCCGACGATTCCGCGGTCCGCAGGGTCGCCGAGCGGCTGTCCGGCGATGTGGTCGTCGTAGTCGACAGTGAACCAGTCGATGCTGAGGCCGGGGATGCGATCGAGCGCGCTGAGCGACTCGGTGATCTGGGTTCCACCGAGCAGTTCGGCGAGGGTGTGCGCCTCGTCTTCACGGAGCCGAAGCGACACCTTGCTGGCGTCAGAGCCGTCTTCGTCATCGGCGAAGGTGATGAGGTCGCTGTGCCCCGACCGGTGCGCGATCACTCCCACTTTCCCGCCATCGGCGGTGATGAAGGTGTGCAGCACGCCCACACCGGGAAGTTTTACCCGACGAACGTCGACCATGGCCGGACTCCTAGCGATTGTGGGAAGTCCTCCCAGTGTATCCGAGCGGGAATGAGCGACTGGCGGGCGGGCGGTGCCGACACGGCCGTCGACACCACCCGGCTAAAGGCGGTGTCGACGGATGCCGTTACTCAGGTTTCTACCCGCGTTACGGTGAGACGATCTCCGGCGCCTCGAGACGAATCCGGTCAGCGGACTCATCGTCTGGCTGCTCCTGCGAGGCGCGTTCCGCTTCCACGCGCTGGAGGTAGACAGCCACTTCGCGGTCGGTGCGCTCGGCGTCCCAGCCGAGCACATCGGCCATGAGCTTCGCCGCAACGGGGGCGGCGGAGACACCGCGATCCCACGCTTCGATCGAGATCCTGGTTCGGCGGGCGAGCACGTCGTCGAGGTGAAGCGCGCCCTCGTGAGACGCAGCGTAGACCACCTCGGCAGCGATGTAGTCGTCGGCACCGGGGAGCGGCTCGCCGAGTTCCGGCCGCGCCCGAATCAGGTCGAGCAGTTCGTCGGTCAGCACTCCGTACCGGTTCAGCAGGTGCTCGATGCGCACCGTGTGCACTCCGAACGCGCGGGCGATCTTCGTGCGTTTGTTCCACGCCGCCTGATACCCCTCCGCGCCGATGAGTGCGATGTTCTCGGTCGTGGAGGCAGGGACCTTCCCGTCGAGCGCGTCTGCCGCCGCATCGATGGCATCCTTCGCCATCACGCGGTACGTGGTCCACTTGCCGCCAGCGATCACGACAAGGCCCGGGACCGAGTGCGCAACGAGGTGCTCACGTGACAGCTTCGATGTCTGGTCGCTTTCGCCGGCCAGCAACGGTCGAAGTCCCGCATACACACCCTCGACGTCGTCCCTGGTGAGCGGAACGGCGAGAATCTTGTTGACGTGCTCGAGCAGGTAGTCGATATCGGCCGCTGTCGCTGCCGGATGCGCCTTGTCGAGGTCCCAGTCCGTGTCTGTCGTGCCGATGATCCAGTGCCGACCCCACGGAATGACGAACAGCACGCTCTTCTCGGTGCGAAGCAGCAGTCCCATCGTTGACTGGAACCGGTCGCGCGGAACAAGGAGGTGGATGCCCTTCGACGCTCGGACCTTGAACTGGCCGCGTTCACCGACCATCGCCTGGGTGTCATCGGTCCACACGCCGGTGGCGTTGACGACCTGCTTGGCTCTCACGTCGAAGCGCTCACCGGTCTGGAGGTCGTGGGCTTTCACGCCGACGACCCGCTGGCCGACCTTGAGGAAACCTTCGACCCGAACCCTGCTGGCGGCGTGGGCGCCGTACGACGATGCGGTTCGCACGAGCGTCGCGTTGTACCTGGCGTCGTCGACCTGGGCGTCGTAATAGGTGATGCCGCCCACAAAGGCGTTGTTGCGCAGCGAGGGGATCGCGCGCTGGACCTGCCGCTTGAGCAGGTGACGGTGGTGCGGAACGCCTGGCGGGCGCCCACCGGTGTAGCTGAAGATGTCGTACAGCAGCATGCCTGCGCCGATGTAGAGGCGCTCGAAGACAGGTCGGTTCAAGGGGTAGAGGAACCGAACCGGTTTCACGAGGTGCGGAGCGATCCGCTGCAGCAGGAGTCCGCGTTCGATGAGCGCTTCACGAACCAGCCGGAAGTCGAGTTGTTCGAGATAACGGATGCCACCATGCACCAGTTTCGATGACCTGCTCGACGTTCCGCTCGACCAGTCGCGCGCCTCGAGGATGCCGGTCGACAGGCCGCGCGTGACGGCATCGAGCGCGCTGCCGGCTCCGACGATTCCGCCGCCGACGACGAGGACGTCGAGTTCCTTGGTCTTCAGGGCCTGAATGGCCGCCTCACGTTCGACGGGGCCGAGCTTTGTCGAGTGTGAAACGGTGTTGGAATTGGCCATGGTTGCCTCCCGTGGCGACCGAGCCTGTCACGATCACCGGACGCTCATTGGTGGTGGCACCGACAGGCTACGCCACCCCTCTTTCACACGACGCTAACGCACACCCCTGATGCCCACAACAGGCGCAAGCAGGGAATGGCCTGTGCGCCAGGACCCTTAACAATCGGCCGCGCATGTGCTGGACTCGACGGGCACACACCTGTCATCACGGTAACGGAGGAGCTATGGCAACGATCGCGGCGAACATCGTCGACACTCTCGCAGCGAGCGGTGTCAGGCGGGTCTACGGCATCCCCGGTGATTCACTCAACGGCTTCACCGAGGCGCTTCGCACCGACGGACGCATTGACTGGATTCACGTCCGGCATGAAGAGGCCGCCGCGCTCGCGGCATCCGCTGAGGCCGGGCTCACCGGCGAGCTCGCCGTGTGCGCCGCCAGTTGCGGCCCTGGCAACCTCCACCTCATCAATGGGTTGTTCGATGCACAGCGTTCCCGTGTGCCCGTGCTCGCTCTCGCCGCCCATATCCCGAGCTCTGAAATCGGTAGCGGTTACTTTCAGGAGACCCATCCGCAGGAGCTTTTCCGCGAGTGCAGCGTGTACTGCGAGCTGGTGAGCTCGCCCGAGCAGATGCCGCGCGTGCTCGAAATCGCGATGCGAACGGCGATCGAGAAACGCGGCGTCGCGGTCGTCGTGATTCCCGGCGACGTCCTTCTCCAGAAGTCAGAGAGCACGAGAGTGTCGTCGATTCGGGCAACCGAGAGTTCGGTATTGCCGTCGGCGGACGGGCTGGCCGAAGCCGCCCGCCTGCTCGATGCCGCTGGCAAGGTGACCATTCTTGCCGGAGCGGGAGTTGCCGGAGCCCACGCCGAGGTTCTTGCACTCGCCGATGCGCTCGGCGCGCCGATCGTGCACGCACTCAGGGGCAAGGAACACATCGAGTACGACAACCCGTTCGACGTCGGGATGACCGGTCTGCTCGGATTCAGTTCCGGGTACCGGGCCATGGAAAACTGCGACGCGCTGCTCATGCTTGGCACGGACTTTCCGTACCCGCAGTTTTACCCGGAGAAGGCCGTGACGATCCAGGTCGATGTGCGCGGTGAGCAGCTTGGCAGGCGCACACCACTGGATCTGGGACTCGTCGGCACGGTTCGCGAAACGGCTCGCGCGCTGGAGAGCCTGGTCACGCGCACGTCGAACCGCAATCACCTCGAGTCGTCGCTGACGCACTACCGCAAGGCACGAAAGGGGCTCGACGACCTCGCCACGAATGACAGCAACCGAGCGCCCATCCACCCGCAGTACCTCGCGAAGCTCATCGACGAACTCGCGAGCGATGATGCTGTCTTCCTGCCAGACGTCGGCTCGCCGGTGGTCTGGGCCTGTCGCTACCTCACCATGAACGGCAAGCGACGCTTTATCGGCTCATTTACCCACGGCACGATGGCGAACTCGGTGTCACAGGCCCTCGGAGCCCAGGCTTCTCACCCGGGGCGGCAGGTCATCGCCCTGGCCGGTGACGGCGGGCTAACGATGCTGCTCGGCGAACTGGTCAGCCTGACGCAGAACCGCCTGCCCGTGAAGATCGTGGTCTTCAACAACTCGTCGCTCAACTTCGTCGAGCTCGAGATGAAGGCGGCCGGGCTCGTGAATTATGGCACGGACCTCGTGAACCCGAACTTCGCCGATGTTGCGAACGCCATGGGCATTCACGGCCAGCGGGTTGAGAGACCCGACGACCTCCCGGACGCGCTCGCTCAAGCGTTCGCTCACGACGGCCCTGCGCTGACCGACGCCGCCACGGCCCGGCAGGACCTCGCCGTCCCCCCGTCGATCACCGCCGAGCAGGCAAAGGGCTTCACGCTTTACGCGATTCGCACCGTGCTCTCCGGCCGCGGTGAGGAACTGGTCGACCTCGCCAACACAAACGTCGTTCGCAGAATCAGAGGCTGAGTCGCTGCCCTAGTTCGTGCGGTATGGAGCGAGAACGACCTCGACGCGCTGGAACTCCTTGAGGTCCGAGTAGCCGGTGGTCGCCATCGAGCGGCGCAGCGCGCCGACGAGGTTCGCCTTGCCGTCGGCGACACTCGCCGGGCCGTAGAGAACTTCTTCGAGCGTGCCGATCTGGCCGACCTCGACGCGCTTTCCGCGGGGCAGCTGGGAGTGGTACGCCTCGGTGCCCCAGTGGTAGCCACCACCGGGTGCGTCGGTGGCGCGAGCGAGGGTGGTACCGAGCATGACGGCATCCGCACCGCAGGCAACAGCCTTGACGATGTCACCGGCTGTGCCGAGGCCACCGTCGGCGATGACGTGCACGTACCGGCCGCCAGACTCGTCCATGTAGTCGCGGCGAGCGCCGGCGATGTCGGCGACGGCGGTCGCCATCGGAGCGTGGATGCCGAGGGTCGCGCGGGTGGTCGACGCGGCTCCCCCACCGAATCCGACGAGCACACCGGCAGCGCCCGTGCGCATGAGGTGCAGTGCCGCTGTGTACGTGGCGGCACCGCCGACGATGACGGGGACGTCGAGTTCGTAAATGAACTCCTTGAGGTTGAGCGGCTCCTGATTGCGGGAGACGTGCTCTGCAGACACCGTGGTGCCGCGGATGACAAAGAGGTCGACGCCAGCGGCGACAACGGTCTTGTGGAGTTCCTGCGTGCGCTGCGGCGACAGGGCGCCGGCAACGGTGACGCCCGCTGCCCGAATCTCTGCGAGTCGCGCAGTGACGAGCTCGGGCTTGATCGGCTCGGAGTAGATCTCCTGCATGCGGGCGGTCGCGCGGTCGTCGCTGAGCTCGCGGATTTCGGCGAGCAACGGCTCAGGGTTCTCGTAGCGGGTCCAGAGACCCTCGAGGTCGAGAACGCCGACTCCGCCGAGCTTTCCCATCATGATGGCGGTCGCCGGTGAGACGACGGAGTCCATCGGGGCTGCGAGGAACGGGATGTCGAACGAGTATGCGTCGATCGACCAGCCGACGGACACATCTTCCGGGTCCCTGGTTCGACGCGACGGGACTACCGCGATGTCATCGAAGGCATATGCCCGGCGTGCGCGCTTGGAAGCGCCGATCTCAGTTTCCATACTCACCCCTCCAGCCTACCGTCCATGACTTCCGGGTCGCTCGCGGCGGCCGGCGATCGACTTGAGTGGGAGTCTTTGGGTCGACAGAGTATTTTCTCCTCGGTTCACGGAACCGAGGAGCAGAGCGCACTTGGGGGCCGACTGAGTGTTTTCGGGGTGCCGAGTTATGAGGGCAAGCGGGAGGGCAAGAACTCGCAGTCGATGATCCGCACAACCCGGCGCCCTCCCGCTTGCCCTCATTGTCTGAGCTGAGGAGAAAATGCTCGGTCGGCCCCCTCAACCCTTGCCGACGAACCTGGCGCTTAACTCGCAAACCCGCACGAGCCTGGACTCGTGCGGGTTTGTGAGTGGTCTTTCTAGCGGCTGTAGTTCGGCGCCTCGACGACGATCTGCACGTCGTGCGGGTGCGACTCTTTGAGCCCGGCCGGAGTGATGCGAACGAACTTGCCCTTGGCTTTGAGCTCGCTGATCGTGCGTGCGCCGACGTAGAACATCGACTGCCGGAGTCCACCGATGAGCTGGTAGGCAACCGACGAGAGCGGTCCGCGATACGGAACCTGACCCTCGATTCCCTCCGGGATCAGCTTGTCGTCGCTCGGAACGTCGGACTGGAAGTACCGGTCCTTCGAGTACGAGGTCTTCTCACCACGGGTCTGCAGCGCGCCGAGCGAACCCATACCGCGGTACATCTTGAACTGCTTGCCGTTGACGAAGACGAGTTCTCCCGGGCTCTCATCGCACCCGGCGAGGAGGGACCCGAGCATGACGGTGTCCGCACCGGCGACGAGCGCCTTGGCGATGTCTCCGGAATATTGCAGGCCGCCGTCGGCAATAACAGGGACGTCGTACTCGCGCGCAGCGAGTGACGCCTCGTACACGGCCGTGATCTGCGGAACACCGACTCCGGCAACAACGCGGGTGGTGCAGATCGAACCTGGACCGACTCCGACCTTGACCGCGTCTGCGCCGGCCTCGGCGATGGCCTTGGCGCCGTCGCGCGTCGCGACGTTTCCGCCGATGACGTCGACGCCGTCGAATGCCCGGTCACCCTTGAGCTTCCTGATGATGTCGAGCACGCCGGCCGAGTCGCCGTTGGCGGTGTCGACGACGAGAACGTCGACACCGGCATCGAGAAGAGCGCCAGCGCGCTGCCACGCGTCACCGAAAAAACCGATGGCGGCACCGACACGGAGCCTGCCCGAGTCATCCTTGGTCGCGAGCGGGTACTTCTCGCGCTTGTCGAAGTCCTTGACCGTGATGAGGCCCTTGAGCTTGCCTGCGGCGTCGACAAGGGGAAGCTTTTCAATGCGGTGCTCGGCGAGGATCGCGATCGCATCTTCGGGGCTGATGCCGACGGGGGCGGTGATCAACGGCATCCGTGACATGACAGCACTGACCGGTGTCGTCGCCTTCTCCTGCGGGGCGACGAACCGCATGTCGCGGTTGGTGATGATGCCGACGAGTACTCCATCGGAGTCGATCACGGGAAGGCCGGAGACCCGGAAGTTGCGGCAGAGCGCGTCGACCTCGGCGACAGTCGCCGTCGCTGTCGTGGTCACCGGGTTGGTGATCATGCCCGATACACTCCGCTTGACGAGGTCGACCTGTGCGGCCTGGTCGCCGATCGAGAGGTTGCGGTGCAGGATTCCGATTCCACCCTGCCTCGCCATCGCAACGGCCATCCGCGATTCGGTGACCGTGTCCATGGCGCTCGACAGCAGCGGGGTCGCGACCGTGATGCGTTTGGTCAAGCGCGAGAAGGTCTCGGCCTCACTTGGAATGACGTCGGTGTGCCCAGGGAGAAGAAGAACATCATCATAGGTGAGCCCGACGAAGCCAAATGGGTCTGAGGTTTCCATTGCATCCCTTCACAGAAGCGCTGATTACCGGTGTCGTGACTGACGGATGCTGCAAGAAAGCGCGCATCACACCGGTAGTTAATGCTAACCGCAGAAAAGTAACGATTATGCCCGCGCACAGGAGACATTGATGTGAGGAATACCCATGTACGAAACATGTAGGTCATAATCGGGTCGTATCGTCAAACGGAGCCGTTCGGCGAAGAACCACATCAGAGATCTGGCGGTCTCGCATTCGAGGGACCTGGCGGTCCCGCTCTGGAGGTGCAGTGAGTCTCACTCATTCAGCCCACGCCCCGCGCCACAAGCGCACCCTGTTACTGTTCCTCGGAGTTTTGTTCGCAACGCTCGCGTTGCAATCATTTTCCGCGGCGCCGGCCAACGCCGATGAAGTCGGAACGGAGTATGACTTCTACTTCGCCGGCAACGTCAAGTACGAGAGCGAACCGCTCGAGGGCGTGACGATCACCGTCGAAGGCAATGGCTATGACGCCGAGGTAGACACGGCGGCAGACGGCAAATGGAAGATCGGCGTTCCCGAGAAGGGCACATACACGGTGACCCTGCTCGAGGAGACCCTCCCCAAGGGAGTGATCGTCGCCGAGGGATCCGCCGCTGTCGAAGCCGAGATCGCGCTGACGAACTCAAAAATCGTCAACTACTTCCTCGGTGAGGGGGTCCGGGTCACGACAAGTTTCTGGGATCAGTTGGCGGAACGCATCGTCAACGGCCTGAACTTCGGCTTGCTCCTGGCGCTTGCCGCCGTCGGCGCCTCGCTGGTGTTTGGCACGACCGGACTGTCGAACTTCGCCCACGGTGAAATGGTGACGTTCGGGGCGGTGATGGCATACGTCTTCGCCAATGTTCTGCAGTGGCCGCTCTGGGGTGCCCTTGCTGCAGCCGTGCTGATGAGCGCCCTGTTCGGCTTCACGCTCGACGCGGGCCTCTGGAGGCCCCTCCGGCGCAAGGGCATCGGCATCGTGCAGGTCATGATCGTTTCGATCGGCCTCTCCCTTCTTATCCGGTATGTCTTCCTGTACTTCATCGGTGGAAGCACGTACCAGCT
This sequence comes from Mycetocola sp., assembly GCA_045629445.1. GTDB lineage: Bacteria > Actinomycetota > Actinomycetes > Actinomycetales > Microbacteriaceae > Mycetocola_A. Next base: position 11,297 of record JAZQRG010000099.1, read on the forward strand.
GCCCGGTGCGGGCGAGGAACGCATCACGCTGTTTGGCACCGTCGCGCTGTCGGTGACCGACATGGTGAGCATGGCGGTTTCGGCTGTTGTTCTCCTCGCCGTCGCGTGGTGGCTGTTGCGCACTCGCACCGGAAAGGCGACTCGGGCGATCTCGGACAACCCCTCCCTCGCCGCGGCGAGTGGCATCGACGTTGACCGGGTCATCCGCATCGTGTGGATCCTCGCGGCGGCACTGGCCGGTCTCGCCGGTATTCTCTGGGCCTACTTCCGCCCGGGAATCAAGTGGGACATGGGAACCCAGATCCTGCTCCTCGTCTTCGGCGCCATCGTCCTCGGTGGCCTCGGTACCGCGTTCGGCGCACTCATCGGTGCCATCATCGTCGGTCTCCTCGTCGAGGTCTCGACGCTGTGGATTCCGTCGGACATCAAGTACGTCGGTGCACTGGTCGTGCTCATCGCCGTCCTGCTCGTGAAACCCCAGGGACTTCTGGGCCGCAAAGAGAGAATTGGATAGGAGGACGCCATGGACTGGGGATCAATTCTTTCAAACACCGCCTCCTGGCTGATTAGCCCTGAGACGATCGCATACGCGCTTGCCGCCCTCGGCCTCGCCGTCCACTTCGGATACGGCGGATTGCTCAACTTCGGTATGGCGGCCTTCATGGCGCTTGGAGCATACGGGTACGCCATTTCCATCCTGACCTTCGGGCTGCCGTGGTGGGCCGGAATTCTCGTCGGCTGCGTGGCATCCGTGATCTTCGCGCTCATTCTCGGTATTCCCACACTGCGACTGCGCGCCGACTACCTCGCGATCACGACGATCGCCGCTGCGGAGATCGTCCGGCTCCTGTTTACGACACAGGTCTTCGACGACGTGACCAACTCAGCCGACGGACTCGGCAACTACCACGCAGGATTCCGTGCGGCCAACCCGTTCCCCGAAGGAACGTATGGCTTCGGACCGTGGACATACAACGAGAACGGGTGGTGGGTGCGTGTCTTCGGCATCTGCCTTCTCGCGGTCGCTGTTCTCCTGGTCTGGCTGCTCATGCGCAGCCCGTGGGGTCGTGTGCTCAAGGGAATCCGTGAAGACGAGGATGCCGTGCGAGCGCTCGGCAAGAATGTCTTCGCTTACAAGATGCAGGCACTCATCGTCGGTGGCATTTTCGGGGCGCTCGGCGGGGTCGTGTTCGCACTCCCATCCGCCGTTGTCCCCAGCGTCTACGTAACGAGCCTGACGTTCTTCATCTGGACGATCCTCCTGCTCGGTGGTGCCGCAACGGTCTTCGGTCCGCTGCTCGGCGCTGTGATCTTCTGGGTCATCATGGGCTTCCTGTCGAACGTGCTTCCCGCGCTCGCGTCGAGCGGCGTTCTGCCGTTCATGACGACGACCCAGGCGGCGACGGTTCGCTACATCCTTGTCGGACTCGCCCTGATGCTCATCGTCATCTATCGACCACAGGGCATCCTCGGAAACAAGAAGGAGCTGACCTTTGTCAAATAGCGACGCGCCATCCATCAAACCGGTCAAATCCACCGGACTGCACATCGGTGATGCGGTCCCCGGCGTCGCGAAAGTCGACCCGATCATCATCGCCGACAACGTGACGAGGCAGTTCGGCGGCCTCAAAGCCGTCGACGTCGAGCACCTGGAAATCCCACGCAATGCCATCACGGCGCTTATCGGCCCCAACGGTGCCGGGAAGACCACGCTGTTCAACCTGCTCACCGGATTCGACAAGCCGGACAGCGGAACGTGGGTGTTCGACGGTACTCAGCTCAACGGCGTTCCCGCGTTCAAGGTCGCTCGAATGGGCCAGGTCCGCACCTTCCAGCTGACCAAGGCCCTCGGGCTGCTCACCGTGCTCGAGAACATGAAGCTCGGTTCGCAGAAGCAGAAGGGCGAGGGGATCTTCTCGAGCCTCATCAAGCCGCTGTGGCGCAAGCAGGAGGAGGAGATCGAGGAGCGGGCGCTCGACATCCTCGCGAGGTTCAAACTCGACACCAAGAAGGACGACTTTGCAGCGAGTCTTTCGGGCGGGCAGCGGAAGCTCCTCGAGATGGCTCGCGCCCTCATGAGCCAGCCGAAGCTCGTCATGCTCGACGAACCGATGGCAGGCGTGAACCCGGCGCTGACGCAGTCACTGCTCGAGCACATCCTCGACCTCAAGACCCAGGGCATGAGTGTGCTGTTCGTCGAGCACGACATGCAGATGGTTCGGCACATCGCCGACTGGGTCGTCGTGATGGCGGAGGGCAGGGTTGTCGCGGAGGGACCGCCCGACCTGGTGATGCAGAACCCGGCGGTCATCGATGCATACCTTGGCTCGCACCAGGATGTCGACCTGGGCGTTGTGACAGGCAGGATCGCCGGCGAGATCACACCAGAGGCGGAAGAGCTCCTCGAGGAAATTGACGCCGAGACCGGTTTCGAGCACGACATCGAACTGCCGGCACCGGGAACCCAGAAGGACGAGGACCAGAAGTGACAGCAACAATCGCACCGGAGATCGTCGTCCAGGTGGAGAACGTGACGGCCGGGTACCTGCCGGGCGTCAACATCCTCAACAGTGCCAACCTCACCGCCGCCAAGGGCGAGCTCATCGGGATCATCGGGCCGAACGGCGCGGGCAAGTCGACACTTCTCAAGGCCATCTTCGGCCAGGTGAAGGTCCGTGAGGGATCGATCCGCCTTAACGGAAACGACATCACCGGCCTCAAGGCCGACAAGCTCGTCGCCCGCGGCGTCGGGTTCGTTCCCCAGACCAACAACGTGTTCCAGAGCCTGACCATCGAAGAGAACCTTCAGATGGGCCTGTTCCAGAAGCCGAAGATCTACGCCGAGCGGCTCGAGTTCGTAACGGGCATCTTCGCCGAACTGGGCAAACGGCTCAAGCAGCGTGCCGGATCGCTCTCCGGCGGTGAACGCCAGATGGTGGCGATGTCACGCGCGCTCATGATGGACCCGGCAGTGCTGCTTCTCGACGAGCCAAGCGCTGGCCTCTCCCCCGTGCGCCAGGACGACGCATTCATCCGCGTCTCTGACATCAATAAGGCGGGTGTGACCACAATCATGGTTGAGCAGAACGCCCGGCGGTGCCTGCAGATCTGCGACCGCGGCTACGTCCTCGACCAGGGAACGGACGCATACACCGGCACCGGTCGCGAACTGCTCAACGATGACAAGGTGATCGGGCTGTACCTCGGCACACTCGGTCAGGACGACTGAGCCCGTTCCGACGCATCAACGACGAAATGCCCCGCAGATTCTGCGGGGCATTTCGTTTGCTCTGAGCTAACCGACGGCCGAGAATCTCAGCGAGATCGTCCGAGCCTCGGGACGCAACGCGTAGTCCGGCCAGACGTCCGGTCCGCACGCCCGTGACCCGAGGCCCTGCTGGGCTGCGTCGAGGTAGAGGTAGGTGTGCGAACTCACCGGCAGCTCGTGCTGGTGAGCGGCTGCGGCCACGTCCTGCGCGGTGTGCGGGGTGAGCGTGAAGCCGATGCGCCTGCCTGCGAAATCGGGCATCGCATCGATGGTGAGCCACTCACCATCAGCCTGAGCGAGCGTCAGCGAGCGCAGGGCGCTGCGGTGCCCGCTCTCCTGCGGCATCGCGTACGGCACGGTCAGTTCGTCGAGCGTGGCCGAGTACCTGCTGACGAGCGCGGCGTGCATCGAGTCCGGGTAGGACTCGCCGGGGCCGGCGCCGAACCATGACGCCCGGTTCACACCGGTCGGGAGGTCGAAGCGCAGCCCGATCCGAGGCAGCACCATGTTCCACCCCGCGCTCGGTACGATTTCCGCCCGGAGCGTCAGTTCACCGTCGGTAAACCGCCAGCTCTCCTCGACGACCATGGAATTCCGCTCTTCGGCCGCCGCATACCGCGTCGTCACACGGATGCCGTTGCTCGCGGCAACCACCCGCTCGACGCGACCGCACATGCGGTCGAGCCCTGCAGCCCGCCACGTTGACGCCAACGATGGTGCCGGTACTCCGTTTCCGTTGTTAAACGTCGGATCCTCGAGGTCGTACACACCTCGACCGTCGCCCTCGTCGTTATCCGTCGGTGCCCGCCACAACTCGAGGCGCGGCCCCGAGACCGGGAGACCGGCCAGAGACACCAGCCGGCCGTGGTCGAACACGGCCGGGCCGAGGGTGAGCGTCGCGGGGATGCCCGCGGTCTCGTCTTCCGAATCTCTCCTGATCACCGAAGGCACCGGCCTCACTCCGGCGGGCAGCTGCCGGTGCGGGGTCAGGTCAATCTGGGCCGCCGAAATCCGGTGTCCGGCCTCCGCCCAGACGGTGTCCGTCCGAAGGACCGCCTCGACGGTCAGCCAGGTCTCGCCTTCCCCAATCTCGACAGCGGGAAGCGCAACGGTCGAAGTTTCGCCAGCGGCGAGCGCCCCACCCGAGGCTCCGGTGACGTCGAGCTCACCGGAGGCGACCGCTCTGCCGTCGTGCTCGGCCGTCCACCGGAACGTGACGTCGCCGGCATCCGTCGTGTGTCGCAGGTTCGAGACGACGAGGCTGCGCTCAGCGCTCTCGGTCACGAATTTCAGGCGGATCGGGGCGACAACCTGCTTGTACTCGAACAGGCCAGGCGTCGGTGTTGAGTCGGAGAGCACCATGCCGTCCATGACGAAGTTGCCGTCGTGAACGACCTCACCGAAGTCACCGCCGTAGCCGAAGTACTCGGTTCCGTCTGCCGTGTGTGTTCGAATGCCGTGGTCACGCCACTCCCAGACGAACCCGCCGTGCAGTCGCGGATACGTATCGACCAGGTCTTCGTACTGGTCGATCGCGCCGGGCCCGTTGCCCATGGCGTGCACGTACTCGCAGAGCAGGAACGGTTTCGTACGCTGTCGAGCGGACTCGACGGCCGAGCAGCCGAGCAGCAGGTTCGTGGCGTCGTCCCGGCCGATCGATTCGGTTTCGGGAACGGATGAGTACATCCGGGAGTACACGTCGGTGTACTCGCCGGTGTAGTCACCCTCGTAGTGCACCGGCCGGCCGGAGTCACGCGCGTGCGTCCACGCGGCCATTGCGGCGAGATTTTGGCCCGTGCCGGCCTCGTTGCCGAGGGACCACATCACGATCGACGGGTGGTTCTTGTCACGCTCGACGGTGCGTTCCATCCGATCGAGGTACGCATCTCGCCAGCTCGGGTCATCGCTGGGGTTGTCGACCCAGCCGTGCGCTTCGAACCCGTGTGTCTCGAGGTCGCACTCGAGCACCACCCAGAATCCGAGCTCGTCGGCGAGGTCGAGGAGCCT
>JAZQRG010000100.1:0-2454 GCA_045629445.1 Mycetocola sp.
GTGGCGATGACATCGGTTTTCGCGTCCGCATAAGCATTCATGTCGTCCCACCGGCTCTGAAGCAACGACCTCTTGGTGGTCTCGTAGAGAGCACGATCGTCGGCATCGGAGCGCAGCCAGTCTCGGAGCAGCAGATAGTCAGCCACGGCAGGATTTCCATGCTCGTAGATATGCACATGAACGTCACGGGCCGGCGTGCGAACGAGACGGTGCCCCGGCTCACGGGTGCGCAACTCGTAACCGGCTGCCAGCAGCGCTTCGAGGTAGTCCTCTTCAGCCGTGATGTCTTCAACGGTGACCACGATGTCGATGATCGGTTTCGCTGCCAGTCCGGGGACGGACGTGGAACCGATGTGCTCTACACCGACCTTCGACGCCGCGAGAGCGTTCAGGATCTGGTCTCGGTGAGCCAGATATAGCTCAGGCCACCGTTCGTCATAGCTCTGGAGTTCGATTTCGAGCGGTTCCGTGCCGCCCACCAGCTCTACCGAGGTGACGTCCGGCCGGCGCGCGCTGCTGCTGTTCTTCACCCGAACATCCTCCCATCGCAAGCGCACTCCGAATCACACGCTCCGAGTCAGTTCAGGGGCGCGTCGTCGAGGGCTGATTCAGCTCGTCGTTTCAATCGGGCGCCGAGTGGTTCTCGACCTCAGCCCGCCTAACGTCGCGAGTCCGGCGATTGATGCTGCGCTCATTGAATACAGGACAAGCGCCCACGGTGCGTGATCCGCTCCGCTCGTTGCGAACGTGTCCGCGAGCGACATGCCGGCTGGAAACGACGCGATCCAATACGCAGGGGCCCCGAGGGCTAGGACGACCAGCGTCATGGTGACACTTCGCGAGACGGTGGAGTTCCGTCCCACCGCCTGCAAGAGGATGAACCCACCAAGTCCGAGCCCGACGCCCATCCACGTCAGCACCCAGGACGTCGCGATTGACTCGTTGACGGCATCCAGCTGCGCGTGGATCTGTCCGAGAGACAGACCGGGAGCGACGGCTAGCGGGTTCAGGACGAGGATTTGCAAAGCGCCCAAGGCGGCGTAAGCGGCGATAGCGATCGCGCCCCAGGCCGATGCGGCAACTGATGAAGATGTCTCTCTGCGCCGGCCGCTCATGTGACCGACCATACAACGGGGGCGAGTGGAAAGGGCAGATCTCTTGCGCAGCCGGGGTCACAAGCGGGCGTGGGCTGTCTGTCGCCGGAACCCTCGACGGTGTATGGGGCCGGTCGGTCGGCAAAACTACCCGTCGGCCGCGAATGAGCTTCCGTGTCTCAGTAGGCTCTGCCCATGTACGTTTCTGATCGGGACCCGCACGATATACCTCCGCCCCCGACAATCGACGAGGCGGCCAAACTCTTCGGCGTCCCGGTGATGTCTTTCATCGCGCAGCCATCGCTGGGGGAGTTGAGGTTCGCCTCTACTACCGGGTCATCGTTGAACGGTGGCGCCGGATCCCTGGATAGCGTGGCGATCTCATACACGTTCTGGCGCAATCCCGGTGAACGAAACGACCCAGCGAACCTCGTGGACCTCAGCGAGTCGGGACGTGAAGCGCTCGATGCTGATCCCGTGAAGCCGCTACCCGACTGGATGATGGAGCAGCGCGAGCTGATGCGGTATCCGATGTTGTGGGAGGCCGTCATGACGACGCGTGTGGCGGGTGATGGCTGGCAAACGCCGGAATCCACACTTGTCGGGCATGTCAACTACATCCTCATGAACAGCTTTCACGAATTGCGTGTTACTGGAGGCTTCCCGGGCGAGCTCGACGCGCCGGTTGCGGAGCGGCACATTGAGGCTGTCACAATCCCTGTTGATGGAGTCGAAGTGCCGGGCATGCGGATTGACACCGACCCCCATGTCTATGCTGTCGGCGCCGCGCTGAACGATCGGATACTCACCGCTGTCATCGCGCGTGATTACCTCCCACACGTCGATCTGGCATTCAGGACCCGTGAGCTACGGTCCGAGTCGTGACGGTACGGGCTTAGATCGACGAAAAGGGTATCCCGAAGTCCTCACGTAACCCGCCCTCAATGAATGCAGCGTAGGACAGGGACGGGCCCAGAGAACGCTATGGCTCGATGGTCGCGCTCGCCGCGTCCAGTCGCGGAGTCGGAACTCCCAGGCGTCGGGCTTCGTGGAGAACGTCACGCACGATGCTGCGGGGTTCCTCGGCATTCGGGTCGCTATGACCTTCAAGGCTCGTCCTAGCAAGCGGGACGCGAGCGGTTGCCATCGATATCAAGGGCGCCGTGAGCAGTGCGGGAAGACGAAACTAAGACACACTGCTCCAGTGACGCCGAAGATTCACCCCCCGAGCCTGCAATACCGGTAGCAGCTCGCGGCTGGTCAGCAACGCTGCACGGAATCTGGCAGGTCGTCCGATCATGCCCGAGAGCGACCCCAGCTGAACGCCCTGGGAGTGCATGCCCGCGTCGCCAATGAAATG
>JAZQRG010000101.1:0-4026 GCA_045629445.1 Mycetocola sp.
CGTGCCGTTCCTGATCTACCTCGTCGCCGTTGGTTCCGGCGTGTCGACCCTCGTCCTCGCGGTGAGCATCTTCGCGATTCTCGCTTACAGCGCGCCACGGCTGCGGTTCAAGGAGATCCCCGTTCTTGATTCGCTGACCTCGTCGTCCCACTTCGTCAGTCCGGCGGTCTTCGGGCTCGCCCTCGCCGGCGCGTCTTTCGCTGACCCCGGACTTGTCGCCATCCTCGGTGGGTTTTTCCTCTGGGGCATGGGCAGCCACGCTTTCGGTGCGGTCCAGGATGTCCTCGCCGACCGCGAAGGCGGCATCCGTTCGATCGCGACGGTTATCGGCGCGCGTGCGACCGTGCGTTTCTCGGTTGCGGCTTACCTGCTCGCTGGCCTTCTGCTGGTCTTCACACCGTGGCCGGGCCCCCTCGCCGGTCTTCTTGCCGTTCCGTACATCCTCAACGCGCTCCCGTTCTGGAATATCACGGACGAGACAGCTGAATCGGCGAACCGCGGCTGGAAGCACTTCCTCGCCCTCAACTTCTTCTCCGGATTTTGCGTCACGATGTTGCTCATCTGGTTCGCACTGGCCTGAGGTGGCGGAACCTTCCCGCACGGTAACGTGGGGAGCCACGACAACCGCACCCGGCAGGAGATGTTCATGGACGCTGAAGAGAAACGCCACGACCAGTTGACGACAGCGCCTCAGGCTGACGAGTCAGACGCTGCGCCGCGAATCGAGGTCACCGAGAAGCCTGACGGCGTCACGAGGATCGACATCAGGGACGACGCGAAATACCGCCCTGGCGATCCCGACGCAGCAGCCGAGTGACAACCATGTCAGCCGACGCGACGAGAGCAGCGCCGACCAGGTAGAAAAGCAGGTCGGTTGCCACGAAGGTGGTTCCGAAGACAAGCCGTGTCGGCGGGAAGACATTCGCCAGTGCTGCAGGCACTCCGGTCAGCTGGGACAACTCGATAATCGCTGAAAGAGCGAATGCGACGAGTGCGACCTGCGCCACCTGGAGCCTGGGGCAAAAAAGAGCGACGAGCAGATAGACGAGCACCGTATACAGTGCATCCGCCGTCGCGTCAGCGGCGAAACCGGAAAACGCGGTGGAGACGGCCAGCCCAGCGATCACGGTGACGATAGCGGCAGAAGCGAGGACAATGCCCCGACGGCCGGTGCCCGCTCGACGCGAGGTGATGCGGCGAGCGGATGCCGGTTGTTCCGATTCAGACACGGTGCAGCACGTCAACGTGCGCCAGCGCCAGCTCACCTGGGCTGAGAAGGAAGTCCATCCGGTTCGGACATGGCGCCAGCCATAGCGACGCGACAGGTGCCCTAATGCTGAGAACGACGCTGCTCTGCGTGCCAGGATCTTCACCGGCCGGCCAGTGCCTCGCCGTTGCGAGGCTCGCAGACCAGACAGCCAGTGTGCGAACAGGGACCATCGACATCACGGTGTCAACGAGGTCTTCATCGACCCATTCGCCCGCCAGCGGTCCCAGTTGGTGCAGGCGCAGGATGTCTGCTGGCTTCACCGTCGAGAACCGGCGGTGCACGAGAACGCTCTCGATTCCGATCCTCGCGGCACGCACGCGAATGGCATCCCGCGACACCGTCACCAGTTCGATGACGGCGGGCATGAGCGAAGGCATCTGCTCGCGCAGCTCCGCTGCCGCCTCGCGCGCCTCGGATGAGGCAAACAGCAGTCCGCGGTCCTTGCTCGCGTAGATGATTTCCGAGATGGCACCACTCATGAGAACGATGAGGGGGCTCACGGTGAGACCGGGGCCATCCGCCGTCGAGTCGAGTAAGTCCTGGAACAGGGCTTCCCAGAGAGCGGGCCGCTTCTCGGTGACCGCACGGGTCGTGTGGGCGAAAGTGGCGCACGGAACACAGCCCGCCGCTGTGATTCGCTCCGCGATGTGCTCACCGATCGGCGCACACAAGCGGGTGAGCTCCTCGAGCCTGGCCGGGTGCAACATCAGGTAGGCGCGAAGCTGATCGACGCCAGTGCCGAGCAATTCCATGCCCTCGATCGGCGGCGCATACGCCTCGTCGTGCCCGTGAGTGTCAGCGAATGAGAGGCGCGGGCGCATTCGCGTGAGGAACTTGGGGGGCATGGTCCCATCATGGACCACCACGCTGGGTGGTCACCGCCCCCCGTACTGGCGGGCGTCGACCGGGCCCGGGAACGGTAGACAGGGCGGGAGAGCGCGGAGCATTGCGGATGGGCAGCAGCTAATCTGGCGACATGAGCCTCGAATCTGTCGCCGCAGAGCTGTACACGACGCCACTCTCCGAGTTCGTCGCGGCTCGGAAAGCCGCGGTCACCGCGGCGAAGGACGCCGGTGACGCGGACCTCGCCCGCCGGATTGGCAAACTTCCCAAGCCATCCGTTGCCGCGTGGCTGTCCAACCTGCTTGTCGCCGAACGCCGCGAGGACGTGACGGCGATCATCGAGGTCGGAGCGGCTCTGCGCAGTGCCGAGGACGACAGGAACACCGACGACCTGAGGCGGCTTGGGCGTCAGCGACAGCAGGTGATTGCCTCGGTCTCACGGGCGGGCGCCGAGCTCGGTGCTCAGGCGGGAACGAAGGCCAGCTCTGGCGCCGTTCGCGAGCTGGAGCAGACGCTTCAGGCGGCGCTCGCCGACCCTGCAGCCGCTGACGCCGTCCTCACCGGGGTACTCGTTCGGGGACTGAGCTCGAACGGTGTCGAACCGGTTGATCTCTCGGGCGCGTGCGCGGTCGACTCGGCCCCACCGGCAGCTGGCCGAGGCGCCGGGCCGAGACTCCACGCCGTTGACACCACAGCAGCCGAACGGGACATCGCCGAGGCCAGGCGCAAACTCACCGACGCCGAGCACAGGGCTGACGAGGCCGACAGCGCACTCGCTGAGATCGAGAAGCGCCTGGACGAGCTCGGCCCGGAGATCGAGAATCTCACCTCGGAGCGTCGGAGGCTGCGGTCACGGCTCGCCGAGGTCGAGGAGGAGCTCAACTCACGCAGCACCCAGAACAACACGCTGCGTCAGGGGCTCTCAGGAGCCCGTCGCGAGGCCGCTGTCGCGTCGAGGGCCCTCGCCCGGGCCCGGGAACGCGCCGACCGACTCTCCGGTGGGAGCGCAGGCTAGCGCGTCAGGGTTTGTCCGGGTAGTCCAGGATGTCGTCGCCGGGGAAGCTGTCCGAGTCGTCGGTTTGCGGATGCGCATCCGCGAGGAGGATCGTTGCGTGTCGCAACCCGTGCACAAGCTCATCGTCCTCGAGCTCGGGGAACTGACTGTCCTCTGTCTCCGATACCAGCTGGCTGGCCGGGCCAACCAGGAAGTTCGCCCGTCCGACGGTTCCGTCCGCATGACGCGCCGGGATATCGACGGATGCCGACGTCCCTACCTTCGCGAGGGCCTCGGCATAGTCGACGAGGGCACGGGCGATGTCCGTCCCCGTGAGAATCGAGCCTGTCGCGTAGTGTATGCGTTCCATACCAGCAGCTAAGTACTCGAAATCGTCCCGTACAACCCCTGAACAAAACGGCTCTGATGGTCTATATATGCGTACGGCGCCTCACACGGTTCCTCAGTGCCCAGACACACCCGGTTAGCCAGCCTTCACGTGGGACGAAGCGGTGATGTCGACTCGGTGAGGAGGGAACCGACGTGCTGGTCACGCTCGGTTACCTGCCCATGTCCGCCCCTCGGTCGAGGCTCGACTCTAGCGATCGACGCGGGGCTTGAGCAGGGGCCGGCGGCACAGGCATCCGCTTCAGGCGTCGCTCTCCGGCCGCGCCTCGTGGTGGCGCTCGCCGCGTGTGCGTCGATCTTCCTTCATCTCGGCTTCGAACAGGTGCCGCTTGCCGTCGGCGAGTTGCGACCTGGCCGAGCGCGCGGCGTCCTTGGACGCCGCGTAGTAGTTATCGTCGTAGTCCTCGACAATCTGAAACGTCCAGCGGCCCTCGAGAACATTGCGGCCGACGACGTCGCGTTCGATCGAATCGGCGATGTCGTTCTGGCCGGCCTTCCGCAGCAGGTGCAC
>JAZQRG010000102.1:0-6618 GCA_045629445.1 Mycetocola sp.
AATGACACCGAACAGACGCTGCTCTTCGTGCAGCGCACGCTCATTATCGGCGGGCTTGCCCAGCTGCTTCTTCTCGGCTCGGTCGTCTGGGTCGTGGTTCGGCTCGTTGCGAACCCCATCCGGGTGGCGGCGGAAACCAGCCAGCAGCTCGCTGCCGGCGAACTCGAGGTTCGTATCCCCGAGAAGGGCGAAGACGAACTCGCCACACTCGCCCAGTCCTTCAACGCCATGGCGGACAGCCTGCAAAAACAGATTAAGGAACTCGCCGACCTGTCGCAGGTGCAACAGCGATTCGTCTCCGACGTCTCCCACGAACTGCGCACCCCGCTCACAACCATCCGACTCGCCGGCGATGTGCTCTACGACCAGCGGGAGACCTTCCCTCCGGCCATGGCACGCACGACCGAGCTGCTGCACACCCAGACCCAGCGGTTCGAAATCCTCCTCGCCGACCTGCTCGAAATTTCCCGGTACGACGCCGGTTCGGTGCAGCTCGAGATCGAACCGTCGAGCCTCGTCCACCTCGCTGAGGACTCCATTGACGGTGTCGCCACGCTCGCCGAGCAGAAGGGATCGGAGATTCGGCTTGTTGCCCCAGGCGGGTACTCACCGGTCGAAATGGACCCGCGCCGCATCCGACGGGTCGTCCGCAACCTCCTCGGGAATGCGATCGAGCACGGCGAGGGTCGCCCGATCGTCGTTACGGTCGACAGCAACGAGCGTGCCGTCGCGCTCACCGTCCGTGACTACGGACTCGGCATGACCGAGGAAGAGTCCGAGCGCGTCTTTGACCGATTCTGGCGTGCGGACCCGTCACGAAAACGAACGATCGGCGGCACCGGGCTCGGCCTCGCCATCGCCCTCGAAGACGCACAGTTGCACGGAGGAACCCTCGACCTGTGGACACGAGTGGGCGGTGGCAGCTGCTTCCGCCTCACCCTCCCTCGGGTTCGCGGCGGCGCGTTCACCGTTTCTCCGCTTCCCCTCCCTCCCGAGGACGCCGACGGTCCCGTGCCGCCGGCGTCGAGGTCAGCAGCGGATGCCGGCACGGCAGCGACAGGGGAACGATCATGATCCAGAGGCGCCACAGAAGAAGCATCGCCGCCGGGCTGACGCTCGCCGTCGCCGTCCTGCTTTCCGGGTGCGCCGGCATCCCGCAATCGGGTGCGCCGCAGGTTGGCCAGGTGGTCCCGGCAGACGAGGATCCCGAGGTCGAGTTCCTCGCTGAGGGCCCGGAGAAGGATGCGAGCCAGGAGCAGATCGTCCGCGGCTTCATCGACGCGGCGTCGAGCCCGCGCGACGACTACTCGACAGCGCGCGAATACCTCTCACCCGCCATCCGGTCGAGCTGGGATCCCAACGTCAGCGCCCTCGTCGATCAGGCCAACGAGCGCAGGTTCACCCCCGTCGATGCGCTGACTCTGCAGGTCACGCTCGTGCCGGTCGCATCCGTCGACGCCGCTGGAGAGTTCTCCGAGTTCACCGACCCACAGGAAACAACGCGCGGGTTCTCCCTCGTGCAGGTCGATGGTCAGTGGCGAATCAGCTCGGCGCCCGACGGCGTCGTGCTCGACGAGCAGAAGTTCAGTGAGGTCTTCAACCCGTACGCGCTCAACTTCTTCGACCCGTCCTGGACGCACCTCGTTCCGGACCTGCGGTGGTTCCCCTCGCGCGCCTCGACCGGAACTCAGATCGTCGCTGCCCTGCTGAACGGTCCGAGCGCCTGGCTGAGCGGCGCGGTTCGCTCCGCCTTTCCCGAGGGAATCCAGCTGACCAGCAACGCGGTCCCCGTCGTCAACGATGTCGCCCAGGTCGACCTCAACAGCGAAGCGTTCGAGGCCGATGAGTTGACCCTGCAGCGCATGCAGGCGCAGCTGTCCGCGAGCCTGTCCGGGGTGTCGACCATCAACTCGGTGAGCATCGAGGTCAACGGAAACCCGCAGAACATTACGGCGCTTGCCATCGAGGGGACCAGGGTCGACCCGCGCGCCCTCGCGATGACGGACGAGGGATTCGGGTTCCTCGGCGGCGGCTCCGTCGAGCGGCTCCCAGGACTCAGCCCGCAAATCGAGGCGCTCAACGCGAGGGCGGCGGTCGTCAACCCGAGCCATTCTCTCGCCGCAGTTCTCGCAGCCGACGGGATCTACGCCGTGCGGCAATCACAGGAGGTGGCTCTGCGCGTGGATGCTCGTTCAGGGCTCATCGCGCCGTCACTCGACCGGTACGGGTTCCTCTGGACCGTGCCTGGGGCCCAGCCGGGAGCCCTCCTGGCGGTTCGCGCCGACGGATCACAGTCGTCCATCACGACGAGCTGGCCTGACGCGTCGAGCATCCAATCGCTGCACGTTTCGCGAGACGGTACCCGGGTGCTCGCGCTCGTCACCTCGGCGGGTGAGCCCCGGCTGCTTGTCGCCGGAGTGACCCGCGGAGCCGACAACACCCCGGTCAGCCTCGGTGATCCGCTCGCGTACGCCGTCGGAGACGGAGCAGGACGGTCGGCAACCTGGGTCGACGACGTCACTGTCGCATCCCTCGTCGAATCCTCCGACGGCAGGGGTGAGGTGGTGACGCAGGTCGTCGGCGGGGAGTCCGACGCGCTCGCACCTGTTGACGACGCTGTCCAGATCGTGGGTGGAAACACGGTCAAGCAGCTTCGCGCTCTGGCATCCGACGGTGGCATCTGGGTGCTTCGTACCTCGGTCTGGCAGAGAACGTCGACCGGGGTGCTGTTCCTCGCGACCCAGTTGGGAAGCCCGGGCTAGTCCTCCACCGGCACGAAACGGCGCGGCGCTATCCACCGCATCGGAGAGAGTGTCATTCGGGGCGAGCGGCGGCGCGATGCTGAGTCGATGCAGCGCTCCACGGCGTCGACGGCGGCACACCTCGTTCGTCGAGCCGTCCGTGAGGCGATCGGACTCCTCCTCCCCGTCACGTGCGTGAGCTGCGGGGAACCGGATGCTGCGCTGTGCGCCAACTGTCTGGCCAGCGTCGGCGAGCCTCCCGCTGTGCGTATTCTCGCCGACGGTTTTCCGGTCTGGGCAGGAGCAGAATACGAGACGGCGTTGCGGCGCGCGCTTCTTGCGCTGAAGAACGACCAGAGAACGGATACCGCGACTGCGCTCGGCACCGTGCTCAGGCGCGCTTTCGACCTCGCGCTCGTCGAGCTGCCCCGCCACACCGGCACCGTATCCGACCTGCGGCTCGCCGCACTCCCGTCCAGCCGAGCGGCGTATCGGCGGCGCGGATACCGACCCGTCGACCGGGTCGTGGCGAAAGCGGGACTTGCGGCGGAGCATCCGTTCAGGATGACTCGACAGCCGGGCGACCAGATCGGGCTTGGCATACAGGGACGCCAGCGCAACCTCACCGGCTCGCTGGTGGCGTCGCGTGCGGTCGCCGGCGGTACTTTTCTCCTCGTCGACGACGTGGTCACGACCGGAGCAACACTCCTTGAGGCCCGGCGCGCACTCGACACAGCCGGTGCTCGAACAGTTGGTGCTGTCGCTATTGCGGCAACGCGGAGAACGCATCCTATCGAATTTCGAACCACACAGTTTGCCGAGTGACTTCTCACCGGGGGCGGACTAGCGTTGGGCCTAAAGGCGCGAAAGGACCGCCCACGATTGTGCGGCGGGACGCCTGATCAGGGAGGTTGACGTGGAAATTAACATTGTCGGACAAGGCCTGGGACTCACTGATCGCTTCCGCGATTACGTCGAAGAAAAATCAGAGAAGATAGCTCATTTGTCGGACAAGGCCCTCGCATTCGAGGTCAAGGTCAGCCGTCACAATGACAAGAGCGGGAAGCCAGGAGACGACCGCGTCGAGCTCATGCTCGTAGGTCCTGGCCCGCTCATTCGAGCCGAAGCGGCGGGGTCGGACAAGTACGTTGCCTTTGATCTGGCAATAACAAAGCTGCTCGAGCAAGTGCGCCGGGCAAAGGATCGCAAGAAAGTGCTGAGGGGAAAGCGACGCACATCACTCTCGACAGCCAGCGCTGAAGGATTCAGCGGGATCGACATCCAGCCGGCAGCCCCCGAGGTCATCGAGCGCGTCGCAACCGGAACGCTGACGACGGTGGAGGAGACCGAGAGCGACGAGGAAGCGGAATACTGCCCCGTCGTTATCCGCGAAAAAGTGTTCCCTGCTGAGTTCATGACGGTCGATGAAGCTGTCGACCGGATGGAACTCGTTGGCCACCCGTTCTTCCTCTTCGTCGACGCGAAGACCGACCGGCCAAGCGTCGTGTACCGCAGGAAGGGCTGGGACTACGGAGTCATCGGCCTCGAGGATGACACGAACGAATCGAAGAAGCGGGCGTAGTCCGCGACCGAAGGGTTTACTGTCGCGCGGGTGCCGGAGAAATCCGGCGCCCGCGCGATTGTCTTTCCTCGCTCCTATCAGGGCGCTCTCACCGGAGTGGACGCTAACATGGATAGCGTTGTCGACTGACGTTGATTACCGTGCACACGGCACGGTGGCGCGAAACTCGCGTGCCCTAGATAAAAAGTGGAGTGCAATTCGTGGCCTCAGTACTAGAGAGGGTTCTTCGCGTTGGCGAGGGCCGGATCCTCAAGAAGCTCGAAAACCTGACGAAAGCTGTCAACTCGCTCGAGCCGAACTTCGCAGACCTCACCGATGAGGAACTGCGCAACGAAACCGTCGAGTTCCGAACCCGGTTCGAGAAGGGTGAGACCCTCGACGAGCTGCTTCCCGAGGCATTCGCCGCGGTTCGCGAGGCAGCGAAACGCACCATCGGTCTCCGTCACTTCGACGTGCAGATCATGGGCGGCGCGGCTCTTCACCTCGGCAACATCGCCGAAATGAAGACCGGTGAGGGAAAAACGCTCGTCGCGACTCTCCCCGCATACCTCAACGCCATTGCCGGCAAGGGTGTTCACATCGTCACGGTGAACGACTACCTGGCGACCTACCAGTCTGAGCTCATGGGTCGCGTCTTCCGTGCGCTCGGCATGAGCACCGGCGTCATTGTTGCCGGGCAGACGCCCGCCGAACGCCGCGAGCAGTACAACTCGGACATCACATACGGCACGAACAACGAGTTCGGCTTTGACTACCTCCGCGACAACATGGCCTGGCAGTCCAAGGATCTCGTCCAGCGCGGTCACTACTTCGCGATCGTCGACGAGGTTGACTCCATCCTTATCGACGAGGCACGCACGCCGCTCATCATCTCCGGCCCATCATCGGGCGAGGCGAACCGCTGGTTCAATGAGTTTGCCCGGCTGGCCAAGATCCTCGTTGAGGGCGAAGACTACGAAGTCGATGAGAAGAAGCGCACCGTCGGTGTGCTCGAACCCGGCATCGAAAAGGTCGAGGACTACCTCGGCATCGACAATCTCTACGAGTCGGCGAACACGCCTCTCATCTCATTCCTCAACAACTCGCTCAAGGCGAACGCCCTGTTCAAGAAGGACAAGGACTACGTCGTCATGAACGGCGAGGTCATGATCGTCGACGAGCACACCGGTCGAATCCTCATGGGGCGCCGCTACAACGAGGGCATCCACCAGGCCATCGAGGCGAAGGAAGGGGTTCAGGTCAAGGCCGAGAACCAGACCCTCGCGACGGTGACGCTGCAGAACTACTTCCGCCTGTACGCCAAGCTCGCCGGTATGACCGGAACGGCCGAGACCGAGGCCGCTGAGTTCGTCTCGACCTACAAGCTCGGCGTTGTCCCGATCCCGCCGAACAAGCCGATGCGGCGTATCGACCAGCCCGACCTCGTTTACAAGAACGAGGAGACGAAGTTCGCGCAGGTCGTCGAAGACATCGCCGAACGCCACGAGAAGGGCCAGCCTGTCCTCGTTGGAACGACGAGCGTTGAGAAGAGCGAATACCTCTCCCGCCTGCTCGCGAAGAAGGGCATCCGTCACGAGGTCCTCAACGCGAAGAACCACGCGCGTGAGGCCGCCATCGTTGCTCAGGCCGGCCGGGTTGGCTCTGTCACCGTCGCCACCAACATGGCAGGTCGCGGAACCGACATCATGCTCGGTGGAAACGCCGAGTTCCTCGCCGTTCAGGAGATGAACCAGAAGGGCCTCAGCCCGACCGAGACTCCTGAGGAGTACGAGGCTGCGTGGGACGACGTCTTCAGCGCGGTGAAGGCAAAGGTTCAGGAAGAGGCTGACAAGGTCATCGAGGCCGGTGGCCTCTATGTCCTCGGCACTGAGCGCCACGAATCCCGTCGCATCGACAACCAGCTTCGCGGTCGGTCAGGGCGACAGGGTGACCCGGGCGAGAGCCGGTTCTACCTGTCCCTCACCGATGACCTCATGCGTCTGTTCAACTCGGCCGCTGCTGAGTCGCTCATGGGCCGCGGCAATGTGCCCGACGACATCGCCATCGAATCCAAGATCGTCAGCCGCGCCATCCGCAGCGCCCAGTCGCAGGTGGAGTCGCGAAACGCGGAGATCCGCAAGAACGTCCTGAAGTACGACGACGTGCTCAACCGCCAGCGCGAGGCGATCTACAACGACCGTCGCCGCATCCTTGAGGGCGACGACCTGCACGAGCGCGCCCAGCACTTTCTTGAGGATGTTGTGGGCGACATCATCGACGCCCACACGTCAGAGGGTCACGCTGATGACTGGGACT
>JAZQRG010000103.1:0-1740 GCA_045629445.1 Mycetocola sp.
ATGACCCTGCACGTACACGAAGACAACGTCCGCGCCCATGCCTATTACGAGAAGAAGGGCTACCGCGATAACGGAGTGACGATTCCGTACGTCCTCGATCCAAGCCGCCGTGAGATCGAGATGGTCAAGGAGTTCGCACCGGTCGGGTCGACCGGCTGACGGTTGCACCGACTGACGGTTGCACCGACTGACGGTTGGACCGAGTGACGGTTCGGGCGAGTGACGGTTAGAGGCCGTCGGCGACCGCAGCGGTGACCTGCAGCCACGCTTCGCGGGTTTGCGGCGACAGCACGTCGACGTTGAGCGGGCCTCCACCCTGGAAGCCGGGGTCGTACGGCACCTCGAGCACGACCCGGGTGAGAGCGGAGAAGTGGCTGTGCAGCCGCTTCGACAGCTCGGGCTGAACCGTGTCGCCCGGGGACGACAGGATCGTCACCGCCTGGCTGACCTTCTCCTGGTGACCCTTCTGGCGAAGTCCGTCGATGAGCCACGCGGCACTCGCTGCGGTCTCCTCGTTCACCGTCGTGACGACGACAAGCTGGTCGGCGGCTTCGACAGCGGCCTCCCAGTTGGACGCCCTCATGTTGTTGCCCGTGTCGATGACGAGCACCCGGTAGAACCGGCTGAGTGTGGAGTGCAGGCTGTCGAAGGCATCCGCATCGATTGTGGATGAGGCAGCGGCATCCTCGTCCGACGCGAGCACATCGAACTGCGCGTCGCCCTGGCCGCGCACGTAGTTGTCGAGGTAGCCGACGCGCGCCGATTCGACGTCGGAGAACCGGCCGAGGTCACGGAGCAGGTCGACAGCGGTGTTCGAGTGCCGCGACGGCTGGGCGCGCCAGCCGAGCGTTCCGCGGGTCTCGTTGTTGTCCCAGGCGAGGGTTGAGCCTCCGCGGTGGGTGCCGAAGGTCGCGGCGAGCAACAGGGTCGCCGTTGTCTTGTGTGCGCCGCCCTTGGGGTTCAGCACGACGATCGTTCGCGGACCCTTGAGGCTGCGCTGGACGCGCCGGATCGCATCACGGTGCGTGCGCTCGGCTTTGCCGGGGCGCGGCGAGATGAGACCGCCGGTGAGACGTCGGACGACGCCCTGCCAGCCCTGTTTCGCCGGACCCTCCGGGGCAGCCGGGCGCGACTGAAGGAAGTCGTCGAGGGTGGGAGCGGCGTTCGCGTCGCGCGGTGCCGAGGAAGCGGCATCCGAGTGCGGCGTCTCCGGCCGGGTCGGTCCTGACGGCACGGCGGAAGCGGCCTCCGCCGTCTGAACGGGAGCCGCTGACGGTGCTTCCGCACTCGCGGATGTTGCCTTCGGGTTCGCGGATGCCACGGATGCCGCCGAGAGCTCGGAGCTAGCGGAAGCCGCAGGCGACGCGGCCGCCGCCGAAGCGTCAGAGGCCGGATTGAGTTCGTCCGAGAAACGGGCACCGAACAGGGGCGAGAGTGCGTGGCCAGTACCCTCGGTGGCGGACCGGTCGCGGACCGGCTCCGGCGCAGTATCTTCAACGGGCGAACGGAAGGTGGACCGGCGGGTGGGAGCAGGGGCGAAGCTCTTGCCAGACACCGGTGCCGGTTCAGGTTTCGGTTCGGCGTCTGCCTCGGCAAAGTCGAGAAGGTCTTCGATGCCGAGGGGCGGCGGCGGAATGAGCGCCGTCGTCGGCTGCCCGAACGCCTGGGAGACAGCTGCTGCTCGCGTCGGGCCGGCCCCGCGGTGTGCGCCAGCGTCGCGATGCCGCTTGGCGCCGTGCC
>JAZQRG010000104.1:0-9007 GCA_045629445.1 Mycetocola sp.
ACCATGGCGGCAGAAGCAGGGCAACTGCAGCTCAACGCGTTCGAGCCGGTCATCGCTCACTCGCTGCTGCAGAGCATCACCTGGATGACCCAGGCCTGCCACACGCTCCGCGTCAATTGCATCGACGGCATCACCGCCAACCTCGAACGACTCGAGACAATGGTCGGAACATCGGTCGGTGTTATCACCGCACTGACACCGTTCATCGGGTACTCGGCATCCGCTGCCCTCGCGAAGACCGCACTCCTGACCGGACGGAACATCGCCGACCTCGTCGTTGAGTCACAGCTGATGACTCGTGAGGATGTCATGAAGCAGCTGTCACCGGCCCGGTTGTCGGGCCTGGAGGCGGTGACGACGGCGATTCCGATCATTGACGACATCGACCGCTCGCGCCCGGTCGGCGACGAAGTGACCACCCCGCACCACGGCACACGGCTGACCTGATCGGCGCAGTCTGATCGACGCAGGCTGATCAGGCGTTCGCTGCCTGTTCCTCCGCGAGCCAGTCGAAGGCGAGGGGGAGCAGGTCGGCGATGGCGACGCTCCGGATTCCGTCCGGCGTCGGTACCAGAACACGGATGTCGGGGTGATAATCGGCGAGGACCTGCCGGTCGCGTCCGCACGGAGCTTTCACCCCGCGTCCCTCATCTCCAACGGCGACGATCGTGGTCAGCCGCCGTGCTCCCGCGCTCCTGGCCGCACCGAGCACAACCAGTTCCGCGCAGGGGCCACCGGTGAAGTGGTAGAGGTTCACGCCGACGTGAACCCGTCCTTCTGCGTCGCGAACAGCGGCGCCAACAGTGTGTATCCCGGACTCGGCATCGGCGTTGGCGTCGATTACCGCTGTCGCCCGTGCAACCAGGTCGGTGTCGTCGGGTGTCAGTTCTCGAAGATCCACGGCGAAGAGCCCCTTTGTCAGTGAGCTGCCGCTCAGGTCATCCGGCAGTGGGTCGTGAGCGAACCGATGCCGGCGACGGAGACGGTGACGGTCGACCAGTCGCGCAGGAACACCTGCGGTTCGCGGGAGTACCCGGCCCCGCCGGGGCTGCCGGTCGAGATAAGCGTGCCGGGGAGCAGGGTCGCTGAGCGAGACAGGTGGGCGATGAGTTTGGCAACGCTTCGCACCATGAGTCCTGTGGTTGAGTCCTGCATGAGGTGCCCGTCGAGCATCGTCGTGACGTGAAGGTCCTGAGGGTCGGCAATCTCGTCGCGTGTGACAACGCTCGGTCCGGTCGGAGTGAAGCCGTCAAACGACTTGCACCGGCTCCACTGGGCTTCGGAGAACTGGATGTCACGTGCCGTGATGTCGTTGACGACGGTGTACCCGAAAACGTAGTCGAGGGCATCCGCTTCGCTGACGTCCTTCGCCGGTTTGCCGATGATGACACCCAGCTCGGCTTCGTAGTCGATGGATTCACTCAGCGACCGGGGCCAGCTCGTGGTGCCATCATGGCCGGCGAGGGAGTTGGGCCAGAGCGAGAACACCGTCGGGGCGGCATCCGCTTTGACGTTGAGCTCCGAGGAGTGTGCGGTGTAGTTGAGGCCGATCGCGATGATCTGCGGTGGGCGGAGCACCGCTGACGCGTGCGTGAGTTCTGCGACGGGGGTGAGTTCAACTCCTTGGGCGAGTGCCGCGTTCGAGAGCGAGGTCACGCGATTCAGCTCATCATCGCCGCGTTCGAGCAGTTCCTGCAGGTCGAGCGGTGCGTCGTCGAGGATTTCGTCGAGGAAAAGCGCACCATTCCCGGAAATCACAGCCAAGCGCGCGGGCGGTTTCCCTGGGGCAGTCGGATGGGCGTCGTCGATCAGGTGTGCAAATCTCACTCCTTCAGGCTAGTGGACCCTGCGAGGGCGCCTGGGCGGTCGCAGTGCCACGGAACCAGTAATCTGTTCCAATGGCGAACGAGTTTCCTGACGGTAACCGGCCCACTCAGCGCGGCCAGGGCCGCACGGGTGCGAGCCATCATCAGCCGCTGCAGATCTATACCGGCTCCGCGTATTCCACTCCCGGTGGCTATGGGCAGCCCACGTATGCGCAGCCCGTCGCCCCACGGTCGTGGATCCAACCGGTCTGGACCCAGCCGGTGCCGCGGACACCGGCTGTCGCGATCGTGGGGATTATTGCCGTCGCGGCGCTGACCCTGCTGTTGCTCTCGGTTCTCGGCTACTTCGTCATCTTCCTCGGGCCTGCAGCCACCCTCGTGGGTTTTGTCATCGCGCTCGCCCCGCTCGCGGTCGTCCTCGCCGCCGTGCGCTGGATCGACCGCTGGGAACCGGAACCGCGCCTCGCCCTGCTTTTCGGCTTTCTGTGGGGAGCGGCGGCATCCGTTGCCATCGCCCTGATCGTCGGACTCACGATCGAGATCGCCGCGATCGCGACAACGGGTTCGAGCACCCCGACCTTCCTCTCCGCGGCGCTCCAGGCTCCCATCGTGGAGGAGACGGCGAAGGGCATTGGTGTGCTCATCCTCTTCTTCGCAACCCGTAAGCACTTCACCGGTCCCGTCGACGGGCTCGTCTACGCGGCAATCATCGCTGCGGGATTCGCCTTCACCGAGAACATTCAGTACTTCGCCATCGCTCTCGTGGAGGGCGGGGTCGGCGAGCTCACCGCAACATTCTTTATGCGAGCGATCCTCGCGCCGTTCGCCCACGTCACGTTCACCGCGATCACGGGTCTCGCGGTCGGGATGGCCGCGCTCCAGGGTGGGCGGCGGCTGATCGGCTGGTTCGTCCTCGGGCTCGCCGGAGCGATCGCACTTCACGCACTCTGGAACGGCGCGCTCTTCTTCGTCAGCTCGCTCGAGTCATACGCGCTTTATTTCGCGCTCATCCAGGTGCCGATCTTCCTCGTGCTTATCGTGATCACCGTGCTCGTGCGTCGACACGAGGTCCGACTCACCACCGCGCGCTTGAGTGAATACGCGGCAGCCGGTTGGTTTGTCCCCGCTGAGGTTCAGATGCTCTCGTCCTGGTCGGGACGCAGGCAGGCGATCTCCTGGGCTCGCACGCTCCCGGGCAATAAGGCCCGGGTGATGAAACACTTCATCGAGGATGCCACGAGGCTCGCCTTCACCCGCCAGCGCATCATCACGGGCCGGAATGACCTCGTCCATCGCAAGACTGAACAGGAGCTCCTGCTCGCCGTCGCCGGTGACCGCCAGGTGCTTCTCGGGCCCTGACGCTTTCCGTGTTTCTGTCCGCTCTCACAGGCACAAAAAAACTCATCGCCCGGTGCTGCGGCACTGCCGGCAAGTCGACGGGGCGATGAGTTTCTCCCCTTCAGGATGCACCCGGCCGGTCGAGTTCGCAAGAACTTTTTTCGCTGAGATCGCCCCAGGGTGGCCGGCCCGCTTTGACGCACGCACCGTGAGACGGTTGTATTGTCTTATGACCGATTCCCAGAAAACAAAGCCAGAAGTCGACGCGCCAGAAGGACCGGCTCCCTCGGAGCTCCAGGTCGTCGACATCACCGTCGGCGAGGGAGACGAAGCTCAGGCATCGTCAACCGTCAACGTTCACTACCTCGGCGTCAGCTATGACTCCGGTGAAGAGTTCGACTCCTCCTGGAGCCGTGGCGAATCCATCAACTTCCCGCTCTCGAACCTCATTCAGGGCTGGCAGGTGGGCATCCCCGGCATGAAGGTCGGCGGACGCCGCAAGCTCATCGTTCCGCCCGAGCTGGCTTACGGCCCCGCAGGCAGCGGACACCCGCTCTCCGGCCAGACGCTCGTCTTCGTCATCGACCTGCTTGGCGTGAAGTAGAACTTGAATATTCCAGAGCTCATTCTTGAGCTGAGCGACACGATCCCCGACTTTCCGAAGCCGGGGATCGTGTTTCGTGACCTGACACCCGTGTTCGCCGACGCGGATGCTTTCACTCACGTGATCGATGACCTCCAGGCCAGGTTCGAAGGAAAATATGATGCCGTCGCCGGTATCGAAGCCCGCGGGTTTCTCCTCGCCGCCGCTCTCGCCTATGCCGGCCACGTGCCACTTTTGGCCGTCCGCAAGGCGGGAAAGCTCCCTGGCGAGGTTCTTTCCGAGAGCTATGACCTCGAGTACGGCACAGCGACACTCGAGATTCACCCGCGCCAGATCGCCGAGGGAAGCCGGGTGCTCGTCGTTGACGATGTTCTCGCAACGGGTGGGAGTGCGGCAGCTGCGGCTCGGCTCGTTGAGCGGACCGGCTCCGTCGTTGCCGGGATTGGGCTCGTGCTTGAACTGGAGGGACTCGGCGGCCGCGAACGGCTTGCGGCATACGACCTCTACTCAATCGTCTCCGAGCCCGCGTAGCTGCGCGATCCGCTCACACCCCGCCCGGACGTGTCCGTGCGGGGTGTTCTGTTGCTGCTCTACTGTTCTGTCACCCAGCTCGTGATGTACAACACGACGGTGATGAGCGGGAAAATGCCCTGCACGGTGGCGGCACGGAACCTGCCCTTCCCGCTAGTCACCAGGACGATGGCGGCAGCGAGCATGCTTCCGACCGAGAAGATGCCGAGCGCAAACCCGGCGTCGGCGAGGCCGATCCCGTACATGATCGAACCGATCAGTGCACCGATGCCGAGGAACAGGTTGTAGAAGCCCTGGTTGTATGCCAGCGTTTTGGTGGTTTCGGCATCCTCCGCACTCTTCAAACCGAACCGCTTCCACACCGCGGGGCGGGTCCACGCGATCGATTCCCAGTAGAAGATGAGCACGTGGATCGCGGCGGAGAGAGTAGCGGCGATCGTGATGAGGATGACCATGGGCTGAGCATATTGCCGCAGCCCCCTCGGAACCAGTAGCGCCGGACTGTGGCGGGATGATGAAAACGTTCTTCGACCGTTGCCGATAGCTGATACATCTAGTATTGAAGAATCAGCGAACCGTCGCAGATCGTGCATGTCTCGGGAGGGATATCCTCATGGAATCGAAGAAGACGCAACTCGACGGCACTGATCGCGCCCTGCTGCGCGCCCTGTCGAGCAACGCCCGTGCCTCCGGATCCCAGCTCGCCGCCGACCTCGGTCTTGCTGAGTCGACGGTCTCTCTTCGCCTTCGGAGGCTGCACCAGTCCGGGCACATCACCGGCTACCACGCCGATATTGATCTGGCCGTGCTCGGTGCGCCGCTCCAGGCGCTCATCGCGGTTCAGCTTGCCCAGCACAACCGCGCAGACATCCAGAAGTTCCGCAAGGAAGCTCCGACGTGGCCCGGTGTGCTCTCGATGTTCCACATGGGCGGTCGCGACGACTACCTGATGCACGTCGCCGCCCGCAGCACGGCCGACCTCCGGGAATTCGTTGTGCAGTACCTCACCGGTCACCCCGCTGTTGCTCACACCGAGACGAACCTCGTCTTCGAGCACGCGGCGGGAACGGGCTGGCAGCAGCTTCTCGCCTGATCGGGAATGTCAGCGCTTTTTTCTGACTTGGACTTCAGGAAAGGTTGTGTTTGTGAAACTCTCTGTTCTTGATCTTGTCCCCGTGCGTTCGCGCCAGTCATCGTCCGACGCGCTTGCCGCGTCCGTCGATCTGGCGAAAGCGGCTGATGCGCTCGGCTACACCCGTTACTGGGTCGCCGAGCACCACAACATGCCGTCGGTCGCGTCGACGAACCCAGCTGTCATCATCGGAATCCTTGCCGCGCACACTCAGCGGATCCGGGTCGGTTCCGGTGGAGTGATGCTGCCCAACCACGCGCCGCTCGTCGTCGCCGAACAGTTCGCCCTGCTTGAGGCAAGCGCTCCTGGTCGCATCGACCTTGGAATCGGTCGGGCGCCGGGAAGTGACCCGGTTGTGACAGCGGTGCTCAACCGGTCGGGCGCGACGAGCGACGTGAACCAGTTCCCCAATTACGTGAGCGACATCGTCGCTCTGCTTGGCCCTGACGGTGCGACCGTACGGCTCACGAGCGGCACCGAGTACCAGTTGCTGTCAACGCCGGCCGCGACGAGCGTCCCGGATGTCTGGCTTCTCGGCTCGAGTGACTACTCGGCGGCGCTCGCTGCATCGCTGGGGCTGCCGTATGTCTTCGCCCACCACTTCGCCGGGCACGGCGCCGAACGCGCACTCGAGATCTACCGTGGCCAGTTCCAGCCATCCGAGTTCCTGGCCGCACCACGCACCTTCGTCACGGCGAACGTTGTCACAGCACCGACGGCATCCGTCGCCTACGAACGCGCACTGCCGAACCTGCAGCACATGGCGCGGCTGCGCAGCAATCAACCGCTCGGCAGGCTCGCCACGGTCGAGGAGGCGGCCAGCACGACGATGACCGCCCTCCAGGACGAGTTCATCAGCGCATCACTCGGGTCATGGATCATCGACGAGCCCGTCGCGGCGGCGGAGCGGGTGCGCGAGCTGGCCAAGCGGTTCGATGTTGACGAGGTCATGGTGTCGCCGGGGGCGAGCGCGTATGACGCGGAGAGCCTGACCGAGACTCCGGGACGGGTCGAGACACTGGCCTTGCTCGCCGAGCAGCTGCTCGACGACGGCGACACGGGACCAACCGGCGCCGAGAACACACAACCGGCTCTCAGCGCGCCACAATAGGCAGATGACGTTACCCGCGAGCTCGCGACTGGCGAGACTTGATGCACTCCCGTTTACCAAGCAGCACCGGAAACTCCTCGTGGGATCCGGCGTCGGCTGGGCACTCGATGCCATGGATGTCGGACTCATCTCGTTCGTCCTCGCGCAGCTTGCGGTGACGTGGCAGCTCGAGAGCACCGAGCTGAGCTGGATCGCGTCCGCCGGGTTCATCGGGATGGCTGTCGGTGCGAGCCTCGGTGGGCTGCTCGCCGACCGGTTCGGTCGCAGGCAGGTGTTCGCCGTCACCCTCCTCGTCTTCGGGATTGCGACGGGAGCTGCCGCGCTCTCCTGGTCGCTCGGCGTCCTGATCGTGCTGCGCTTCATCGTGGGGCTCGGCCTCGGCGCCGAGCTGCCGGTCGCGTCGACATACATGTCGGAGTTCGCGCCGCCGCGCATCCGCGGCAGGATCATCGTGCTGCTCGAGGCCTTCTGGGCCGTCGGCTGGACGATCGCCGCGCTCATCGGCTACTTCATCGTGCCGCTGAGTGACAACGGCTGGCGCTGGGCGCTCGCCATTGGCGCGGTGCCCGCGATCTACGCCGTTATTGTGCGGTTCGCGATGCCCGAGTCCGTGCGCTTTCTCGAATCGCGCGGCCGCTCCGCCGAGGCTGAGGCGACCGTCCGCCGGTTCGAGATCTCTGCGGGAAAGACGGATGCTGTCGGCGACGTGGCAAAGACGGCCGCCGGTTCCACGCGAGGCGACGGTGAAACCGGCTCAGCCGAGGACGCGGCGACCGTGCCCGTGAAGCCGAGGCTCACCGCCCGTGCCCAGGTCGCAGCGCTCTGGGCGGTGCCACACCGGGTTCAGACCCTCGCACTCTGGGTGGTCTGGTTCTGCGTTAACTTCTCGTACTACGGAGCGTTCGTGTGGCTGCCGTCGATCCTCGTGGCATCCGGTTTCTCGCTCGTGAAGTCCTTCGAGTACACCCTCATCATCACCCTCGCCCAGCTGCCGGGCTACCTGGTCGCCGCCTGGCTCGTTGAGAAGTGGGGGAGAAGCAAAACCCTCGCCGTCTTCCTCACTGGCTCGGC
Source organism: Mycetocola sp. (assembly GCA_045629445.1). Classification (GTDB taxonomy): domain Bacteria; phylum Actinomycetota; class Actinomycetes; order Actinomycetales; family Microbacteriaceae; genus Mycetocola_A. The sequence continues at coordinate 7,614 of JAZQRG010000104.1, forward strand.
CGTCTCGGCGGTCGCGTTCGGTATGGCTGACCTGGAGTGGCAGGTGATCGGTGCCGGCATGCTGCTGTCGTTCTTCAACCTGGGCGCGTGGGGCGCCCTCTACGCGGTGACTCCTGAGCTGTATCCAACCGAGTTGCGGGCGACGGGGTCGGGCTGGGCGGCGGGGATCGGGCGGATCGCGTCGATCATTGCTCCGCTGCTCGTGCCGATCCTCTCCGGGGTCGGCGGGAGCGTGCTGCTGTTCAGCGTGTTCGCGGCGTTCTTCCTTATCGCCGCTGCGGCTGCGCTCGCGCTCGCCGATAAACGGGGGAAACCGCTCGAGGAGCTTGCTGCTGTGCCGCTGGAGCGGGTCTGATCAGAAGGTGCCGTTGCCCCGGTTCGACCGCCGTGGGTGCTCCGGCGCTGTGTCGAGATCCTTGACGCGGTCGACAAGTTCGCGCCAGCCACCGGTGAGTGACTGTTCGGGGATGACGGCCTCGGCGGGTGCTGTCCGCGCGCTCTCGCGTCGGTCAGCGGCGGTCGGTTCGCAGCGGATGCGGTAGATGTATCGGTCGGGCTGCAGAGGTTGCGCGCGCTGGGCATCCCAGGGCAGGCCGCGGAGCAGTGTGCGCCACGAGTCTTCGTCCGGCTGCTCGTCGACGCTGACTTCCCAGCGCGTGCTCAGTCCGGCGAAGCCGCCGCTTCGGGTAACGGTCACCTTCATGCCGGGAATGCTACTCCGGTTGGTCGAGGACTCCTACCGTCTGCCAGGCCGAACGGACTGCCGCTGCCTCACCTGAGTCGTCACCGAAGAGCCGGGATGCCACGACGATCGTCGCGTCGGCGAACTGGCGGAAGTCGGCGTTCGCCTTGATCTCGGTGGTCAGGGTCTCGTACCAGATGTGGCCGGGGGCCTCCCACGCGTTGCCGCCGATGGCGAGAGCCGCGAGGCAGAACGCCCGGTTCGGGATTCCGGAGTTGAGGTGCACTCCGCCGTAGTCGTCTTCGGTTTCGATGTAGCCGCTCATATCAGCTGGCTGTGGATCCTTGCCGAGCACATCGTCGTCGTATGCGGTGCCAGGTGCCTTCATTGATCGCAGTGCCTGGCCCTCGACCTCGTCGGAGAAGATGCCCTCGCCGATGAGCCAGCTGGCCTCGTCAGCGCTCTGGCCGCGTGAGTGCTGCTCGACGAGCGCGCCAAAGACATCGGACACCGATTCGTTGAGCGCGCCGGACTGGCCCTGGTAGACGAGATTCGCTGTGTATTGCGTGACACCGTGGGTCAGTTCGTGGCCGATGACGCTCAGCGATTTCGTGAACCCGACAAAGACCTGGCCGTCGCCGTCGCCGAACACCATTTGTGTGCCGTCCCAGAACGCGTTGTCGTAGGCGTCGCCGTAGTGCACGGTTGCCGC
>JAZQRG010000105.1:0-21564 GCA_045629445.1 Mycetocola sp.
AGCGATTGCCGACCTCCACGATCGGTTCGACACCAGGCTCGCGTTCGGCACCGCGGGTCTTCGCGGACGCATTGAGGCGGGTTCGGCCCGCATGAACCGTGTCCTCGTTGCGCAGGCAGCGGCTGGACTCGCCGCGTTCCTCGCGGGACGCGAGGAATCAGCGAGCATCGTCATCGGTTACGACGGTCGCAAGAACTCAGCCGTCTTCGCTCGCGACACCGCCGAGATCATGGCGGGCGCAGGCATCCGTGCTGTGCTGCTCCCCCGTCTCCTGCCGACACCGGTGCTCGCGTTCGCGGTTCGTCACCTCGACGTCTCAGCCGGAGTCATGGTGACGGCGAGCCACAATCCCCCCGCAGACAACGGTTACAAGGTGTACCTCGGCGGTGCCGATCAAGGTTCGCAGATTGTCTCACCGGTCGACGCCGCCATCGCGGCACACATCGACCGGGTCGCGACCGAGCTCAGCGTGCTCGATCTGCCACGCAGCGAATCCTTCGAAATGGCAGGCGAGGATGTGCTCGACGCCTACGTCGCCGCAACCGCGACGGTGATGACCGCGAAGCCTGTCCCGCTTAAGGTCGTCTACACCGCGATGCACGGCGTCGGCTGGGAAACCTTCTCCCGTGTCGCCGATGCGGCAGGGCTTCCCCCGGTGATCCCGGTGGGAGAGCAGCAGTTCCCCGACGCCCCGTTCCCGACCCTGTCGTTCCCGAACCCGGAGGAACCCGGCGCTCTCGACCTGGCATACGCCAGGGCACGCGAGGTGGGTGCCGAGCTCATCGTCGCCAACGATCCCGACGCCGACCGGCTCTCCATCGCCATCCCAGACACCGCCTCCGAATCCGGCTCCCGCCAGCTCTCGGGCAACGAGGTCGGCTGGCTGCTCGGCTGGCGTGCCGCTCAACAGAACGACGCGGCCGGCACGAACGACGCCGCGCTCGCCTGCTCGATCGTGTCCTCGCCAGCGCTCAGCGTCGTCGCCCGTGAGTATGGGCTCGAGTTCGTCGAGACGCTCACCGGTTTCAAGTGGGTTTCCCGGGTGCCGAATCTGATCTTCGGCTACGAAGAAGCCCTCGGTTACCTCGTCAACCCGACGACGGTGCGCGATAAGGATGGCATCTCCGCCGCCATCGACTTCCTGTCGATGGCATCCGCCGCCAAGGCAGAGGGCAAGACCATCGCGGATCTTCTCGACGCGTTTGCCGAGAAGTTCGGCTACTTCGCGAGCGACCAGCTCTCGCTGCGGGTCACCGACCTCGGTGACATCGCGAAGATCATGGCGCACCTTCGGGCCGAGCCGCTGCAGGAGCTCGGCGGGGTGAAGGTCGACGAGATCGATGACCTCATCGGCGGATTCGGCAGCCTTCCCGCGACCGACGCGCTGCGGTTCATCCTCGATGACGGCTCACGCGTGATGGCACGGCCGAGCGGAACCGAACCGAAGATCAAGTTCTATCTGGATGTGCAGCGTCCGAATGAAAAGCGCTCCGAGGCATCCGGTGTCCTCGCAGCCATCAAGGCCGACCTCGCTGCGATCGCAGCGCACGCCACCGCCTAACGCGGCGGACGGGCTCGGCAGGGCGCTCTATCCGAGCGCTTTGTCGAGCTTCCGTTCGAGCTCCTCGAGGTCGAAGTAGTTCTCGATGACCACGATGTCAGCGAAGGTCTTGCCGATGTGCTCGACCAGTTCGGGCGACGTGAGGATGACCTGCGCCTGAGCTGCTGACGTCGCGATCGACGCAATATCGGATGCCGTGACATCCGCTTCGATTCCGAGACGTTCGAGAACGCGCTCGGCGTTGACCTTGAGGATGCCTGATGTGCCGACGCCGGCTCCACAGATCGCGACAATTTTCATGCGGCTACCTCTTCCGTTGCTCCGAGGACCTCGCGGACCGCGTCTGGCGAGGTTGCGGCCGCGACAGCGGGGATTGCTGACGCATCGTTGAAGACATTTGCGAGCGCGGCGACACTGGTCACGTGGCTCTCCGGAGTGGTGACCGCGAGCCCGAGGATGACCCTCACCGGGTCGTTGTGCGGGTGGCCGAAAGCGACGGGTTCAGCGAGGGTGACGACGGCGATACCCTCGCGCCGAACGTCGTCACCTGGCCGCGCGTGAGCGAGCGCAAGGCCAGGAGCGATCACGATGTAAGCGCCGAACTCCTCGATGACCTCGATCATGCGATCGGTGTACCCGGGTTCGGTGACACCGCTGTTCACGAGAGCGGCGCCGGTGAGCCGGATCGCCTCACGCCAGTCGTTAGCGACCTGGCCGAGCGCGACCGCGGAGTCCGGCAGTGGGGGCAGTGTCATCGTTGGCTCGTTCGTTCGGCGGTGGGATAGATCGGAACGCTCTCAGGCTACCCGGAGAACCTGAACGATGAGGTTTCGATTGCGTTTGGGGTGCGTCCGATTCTGCTCAGAGGTCTCGTGTTCAGCTCAGCCGCGCGCGGCGTCGAACCCTGCAGCGATGACCTCGGCGAGTTCCTCACGATCTTCGAGCGGAAGGAATGCAGCGGATGCCGCGTTCTGCTGGAAGACTTCGAGGTCGTCGAGGTCGTACGCGAAGGCATCCGCGAGCAGGCTGATCTCTCGGGTGAGGCTTGTTCCGCTCATTGTGCGGTTGTCGACGTTGATCGTGTTCTTGAAGCCGAGCTGGTAGAGCAGGTCGAACGGGTGGTCGACGAGGTCGGTGCCCCACTGCGCAACCGCACCGGTCTGGAGATTCGATGAGGGGCTGAGCTCGAGCGGGATTTCACGGTCCTTGACCCACTGTGCGATGCGGCCGAGGGAGACGTATGTGCCCTCGTCGTCGCTGCGCTCAACGGTGATGTCCTCGGCGATACGCACACCGTGGCCGAGGCGGAGCGCACGGCCGTCGAAGAGGGCGCTGTTGATCGAGTCGATGCCGTCGGCCTCTCCGGCGTGAACGGTGACGGGGAAGTGCTCCATCGCGAGGTAGTCGAAGGCAACGCGGTGACGGCTGGCAGGGAAGCCGGCTTCAGCACCGGCGATGTCGAATCCGACGACGCCGCGGTCGCGGTGTCGAACGGCGAGCTCGGCGATCTCGAGAGCGCGGTCGGCGTGCCGCATGGCGGTCACGAGCTGTCCGATGAGGATGCCACTTCCCGCGCGCTCAGCGTCGTCGATAGCCTGGTCGATACCGTCCTGCACCGCTTCGACCGCTTCGTCGAGGGTCAGGCCGCGGCTGAGGTGCTGCTCGGGTGCCCAGCGGATTTCACCGTAGACGACACCGTCTTCGACGAGGTCGGTCACGAACTCGCGAGCGATGCGGGAGAGCCCCTCCTGCGTCTGCATGACGGCGGTGGAGAGGTCGAAGGTCTTGAGGTAGTCGACGAGGTTGCCCGCGTCGCACTGGTTGAGGAACCAGTCAGCCAACCGATCGGCGTCGGTTTCGGGAACGTCGTAGCCGATGGCATCCGCGAGCTCGATGATCGTCTGGGGACGCACGCCACCGTCGAGGTGGTCGTGGAGCGAAACCTTCGGGAGGCTCTGGATATCGATACCGCGGGGCAGTTGGTACTCGTTCGCTGAATTCACCCGACCAGACTACCGCGCCGGGGGCGAGGGCACACGGACCGTCTGGCCAGAGCAGCCGTGCGACGATGGCGCGCACTCGGGCGCCCCAGATCGTCGTTCACAGCGGTGAGTGGCCGCACTATGTCGTCCGGAGCGCCGATGAGCGACACAGTCTGACCGCTGAACGCGATCGGGACGCGCCAGCGCGCCGCCCTAGGCTGGAATCATGCCAACCAAGATCATCCTCGACTGCGATCCGGGCCACGACGACGCGATCGCTCTGCTGCTTGCGCACGGCAACCCGGAGATCGATCTGGTGGCGGTCACGACGGTGATGGGCAACCAGACGCTCGAGAAGGTGACGCGGAACGCGTTGAGTGTTGCGCGGGTCGCCGGCATCACCGGCGTGCCGTTTGCCGCTGGATGCGCACGGCCGCTCGTGCGACCGATCGAGACGGCGCCGACGATTCACGGCGAGTCAGGGCTCGACGGGCCGGTGCTGCCCGAACCTGTGCTCGAACTCGATGACAGACACGCCGTCGACCTCATCATCGACACGGTGATGGCGAGCGAGCCTGGGACGATCACCCTTGTGCCGACCGGCGCACTCACCAACATCGCGATGGCTGCTCGCAAGGAGCCCCGGATTGTCGGGCGGGTGAAGGAAGTGGTGCTCATGGGCGGTGGGGTTGCCACCGGAAACTGGTCGGCGACCGCTGAGTTCAATATCGTGATCGACCCCGAGGCCGCCCACATCGTCTTCAACGAGAGCTGGCCGGTGACCATGATCGGGTTGAATCTCACGCACCAGGCACTCGCGACGTCGTCCGTCGCCCAGCGGATCGCGGCGATCGACACCGGGCCCGCCCGCTTCGTCGGCGAACTGCTCAAGTTCTTCGCGCACACGTACCGGGAAGCGCAGGGGTTCGACGCTCCCCCGGTGCACGACCCGTGCGCCGTCGCGTACGTCATCGACCCGAGCATCATGACAGTGCAGCGGGTGCCACTCGACGTCGAACTCACCGGGACACTCACGCTCGGCATGACGGTCGCGGACTTCCGGGCGCCTGCGCCCGCGGACTGCACGACGCAGGCGGCGATCGACCTCGATACCGACAGGTTCTGGGACCTCATTGTCGACGCGCTCGAGCGGATCGGCGACCCGGCGTAGGCGGCATCCCCGCGGCGTCCTCGTGGCGCGAGCGCCGGCATCCGTTCGTCGCGAGGCTGTCCTCCACAGCGGGAGGGGGCATCCGTCTCATCCACCGACTCCCGATTTGGGCGGGCGATAAACGTCGAGATTTGACGATGGACAAATGACTTTTCGGAAGGCATTGCCCGCTGAAATGCCGCGCACTTTTTCGGTAGCTGACGCTCGCCGCAACGGCATGACTCCCGGACAGTTGCGAAACCCGGCCTTCGGGGCTCCGTTTTTCGGCACGAGAAGTGCACCGGGCGTGAACCTCGATCTCCACGTGAGGTGCCTCTCGCTGGCCACGCGGATGCCCGCGGGCGCTGTCTTCAGCCACACGACTGCCGCGGCTGTGTATGGCGCTCCGCTGCCACCGCAGCACGAGCTCGAGCCGTTGCATGTCACCTCGCCCGCTCCAGGGCGTGCGCTGAGATACCGGGGTACGATCGGGCACTCAACGAGACTGATGCCCGATGATGTGAACAATTGGTCGGGTATACCCGTGACGAGTCCCGAGCGAACCTGGTGCGACCTGGCTTCGGTGCTCTCCCTCCCAGATCTGGTGGCCGTTGGTGACTATCTACTCTGCTGGAAGAGTCCGTTCACCAGCATCGAGCGTCTCACTGACGCAGTCCAGCAGTTCCCCTCGAGGCGGGGGCAGCTACTCCTGCGTCGCGGACTTCCTTTGCTCACGTCGCGGTCGCGGTCGCGGCCGGAGTCACTCGTTCGGGTAGCTCTGGTCGCGAGCCATCTCCCGGACCCCGTCCCGAACTACGGGGCCTACCTGCCGCTGCACAGGCGCCAGATCGAGATTGATCTCGCGTATCCCGAGTTCCTGGTCGGTCTGGAATATCAGGGCGACCACCACCGTGAGGATCGGGGACAGTGGCGCCGCGATATCAGACGCGGCAACCACGCCGTCGACTCCGGCTGGAGCATGATCTTCTTCACCGGCGACGACCTCGTCAATATGCCCGATGTTATTGGAACGGTTGAACGGCGGTTGCGCTCACGCGGGTGGGTGGACGCACGTTGAGACGTCACACGTTGTTGCTCGCAAGCGCGTTCAACGACACAACGTGGCAACGCGCCACGTAGCGCGCGCGAACGACACAACGTGGCAACTCCAGTTCGCGTCGATCACTGACGCTGAGATGACGCACTTTGTCCCTCACGACCGCATCGAAGGACAGAGTGTGGAAACTCAACACATCAATCGCCCACGAACGACACAACGTATCAAACGAGTTGGCGTGCGTGCTCGCGGCGCACGCCCTACTCGATGCGCGCGCGCACCAGCGGCTCCGGCGTGAACGCCGTCGTCGGCGGCGCCAGCTCGAACGCACCCTCGAGCGCCTCGAGCGCCCGCGGGAACCGCCCGGCGTCATCGGCGGAAAGCGTGAACAGCGGCTGGCCCGCCCGGACGACATCACCGGGCTTTGCGTGCAGGTCGATGCCCGATGCGTGCAGCACAGGGTCCTGCGCGCGGGCGCGGCCGGCGCCGAGGCGCCACGCGGCGATGCCGAACGGCAGGGCGTCCTGCCGCACGAGGATGCCGTCGGCGTCCGCCGTCACGGTGTGAGTCTCGCGGGCAACCGGCAACGCGGCATCCGGGTCGCCGCCCTGGGCGATGATTGAGCGGCGCCAGGTGTCCATCGCGCGACCGTCCTTCAGGGCGGCCTCCACGTCGGCATCGGGCTGGCCGGCGAGGGTGAGCATCTCGCGGGCCAGCGCAACGGTGAGCTCAACGATGTCGGCGGGCCCGCCACCGGCGAGCACCTCGACCGACTCGCGAACCTCGTTGGCGTTTCCGATCGCGAGACCGAGCGGCACGCTCATGTTGGTCAGCAGCGCCGAGGTCTTCACACCGGCGTCCTGCCCGAGCGACACCATGGTGCGCGCGAGCTCTTCCGCCTTGGCATAGTCCTGCATGAAGGCACCTGAGCCGAACTTCACGTCCAGAACGAGCGCACTCGTTCCCTCGGCGATCTTCTTCGACATGATGCTCGACGCGATCAGCGGGATCGCCTCGACAGTGCCCGTGATGTCCCGCAGCGCGTACAGGCGCTTGTCGGCGGGGGCGAGGCCCTTGCCAGCGGCGCAGATCACTCCACCGACGTCCCGGAGGATCTCGAACATTTCCTCGTTGGAGATGTCGGCACGCCAGCCAGGGATCGACTCGAGCTTGTCGAGCGTCCCGCCGGTGTGGCCGAGGCCGCGACCAGACAGCTGGGGAACAGCGACACCGAATGACGCAACGAGTGGCATGAGCGGCAGCGTGATCTTGTCGCCAACACCACCGGTCGAGTGCTTGTCGACGGTGGTCTTGCCGAGACCGGAGAAGTCCATGGTCTCGCCCGACGCGATCATCGCGAGGGTGAGGTCGCGGATCTCGCGGCGGCTCATCCCGTTGAGCAGGATCGCCATGGCCAGCGCGGCCATTTGTTCGTTGCCGACGTACTCACGCGTGTATGCGTCGATCAGCCAGTTGATGGCATCCGTCGACAATTCGCCCTTGTCACGCTTCGTCCGGATGAGGTCGACAGCGTCGAAGGCTTCGAGGGTCTGGTCAGTCATTGCGCGTTTCTCCCGCGTATTCGTTGAGCGTGCGCGGGCCGAATGCGTCCGGCAGGACCTCGTCGATGGTGCGGATGCCTGACACGGTTTCGAGCATCATCCCCGGAACCGCGTGCTCGAACAGCAACTGACGGCACCGACCGCAGGGCATCAGGGTGTTGCCGTCGCCGTCGACACAGGTGAACGCAACGAGCTGTCCTCCCCCGGTCAGGTGCAGCGTCGACACCAGCGCGCACTCCGCGCACAGCGTCAGGCCGTAGCTCGCGTTCTCGACGTTGCACCCGGTGATGATGCGGCCGTCCGTGACAATCGCCGCAACTCCCACCGGAAACTTCGAGTACGGAACGTATGCCTTCGTCATGGCATCCGTCGCCGCTTCGCGCAGCGCACCCCAGTCGATTGAATCTGTCATCGTCACGCCTTTATATATGGTTTACCGGATGCCGCTGGCCCTCGCACGTGTCCAACCAGGCCGGCGACGGCGAAGATGGTCACAACGTAGGGCAGCATCAGGAGGAACTCGCTCGGAACGCCGGAGCCGATGGCACCGAGAACGTTCTGCAGGTTGGTAGCGAACCCGAACAGCAGGGCAGCAAGGGTCGCACGGACGGGGTCCCAGCGGCCGAAGATCACCGCGGCGAGGGCGATAAACCCGGCACCGGCGGTCATTTCCTTGGTGAACCCACCGACCGACCCGAGGGTGAAGTATGCACCTCCGAATCCGGCGATCGCGCCAGCGAGGGCGACGTTCCAGAACCGGGTGGCGTTGACCCGAATGCCGACGGTGTCTGCCGCCTGCGGGTGCTCGCCGACCGCTCGGAGGCGGAGGCCCCACTTGGTGTGGAAGAGCGCCCACCAGACCACGATCACGGCGACGTACATGAAGTAAATGATGATGGTCTGCCGGAACAGCACGGGCCCGAGGATCGGAATCTCGCTGAGCAACGGGATGCTGATCCGCTGGAACCTGGGCGGCGAGTTGAACAGCGGGGTGTTGGTCGTCAGCACGGTCGAGTAGAGGAAGCTCGTGAGGCCAGCGACGAGCACGTTGAGCACAACACCGACGATGACCTGGTCGACGATGTACTTGATGCTGAACGCCGCGAGCAGGAAGCTCACGAGCACACCGGCGACCATCGCCGCGATCAGTCCGACCCAGGGATTACCGGTGACGGATGCCACGAACGCTGAGAGAAACGCACCAGCGAGGAGCTGCCCCTCGATGGCGACGTTGACGACACCGACCCGTTCGGAGATGACTCCTCCCAGCGCACCGAAGATGAGCGGGGCACTCAGCGCAACAGTTCCGAGCAGCAGGCCCGTGATGGGAATGGTCTCGCCAGCTGCCGCCCAGGTCAGGAACGCCCACATGAAGGCGGCGGCGAAGAGAATCGTGAGCCACAGCGGCACGTGTTTGGCCTGGCTCGAGAGCCAGGTGGCGTATGCCGTGACAGCGAGAAGCAGGACGACAACGACGACGCAGGTGAGTCGCGTCGGTGCGTCGATAACCGGCAGCTGAATGACATCCGCTTCGTTCGACAACCGGAAGCGGCTGACCCCCTCGCGACCGTTGACCACGAACAGGATGATGGCGATGAGGCTGAAGATCGCGTAGGCGATCGGTGCTTTCCAGCTCTTGATTGTGGCCGTCTCAAGACTCGCGGAGACGGATTCTTCAGCGGTTGTCGTTGTCACTTCGCCGCCACCTCCTGTGAAACGTTGAGCTTGAGCCGCTTCGGTGCACCCTGCTTGGGCAGGAAGAACACAGCGCGGATGAGCGGCGGCGCTGCGATGAACAGCACGATGAGCGACTGAACGACGGTGACGATGTCGATGGGGATGCCTTCGGCCGCCTGCATTGCGAATCCTCCGGCCTTGAACGCGCCGAAGAGGATGCCGGCGGCGAAGATGCCGAGCGGACGGCTCCGGCCGAGAAGCGCAACCGTGATCGCGTCAAAACCGATCCCGGCGTCGATGCCGGCGGAGAAACCCGTCGTCACCGTGCCGAGCACCTGCATGACGCCGGCGAGACCCACGAGCCCGCCGGAGATGAGCATGGCCTGGACGTAGGTGTTCTTGACGTTGTTACCCGCGACCCGTGCAGCGTTCGGGTTTTCACCGACGGCACGGAACTGGAAGCCGAGGGCCGAACGGTTGAGCAGCCACCAGGCGAAAATTGTCGCCACGATCACGAGGATGAACCCGAGGTGGAGGTTGTAACGCGGGCCGAGAAGGTCGGGGAAGATCGCGGTCTCGAGCATCGCTGGCGATTTCGGGTTGACCGATTCCGGCGCCTGCAGCAGGCCAGGGGTGCGGAGCATCCACGAGATCAGGTAAAACGCCACGTAGTTGAGCATGATCGTGAGGATCACCTCGTGGGCACCGGTGCGGGCCTTGAGCAGACCGACGAGCCCTCCCCACAGCGCGCCACCGACGATACCGGCGATCACGGCGATGGCAAGGTGCACGCCCCACGGCAGTTCGAACGAGAAGCCGACCCAGCCAGCACAGGCTGCGGCAATGAGCATCTGCCCGCGGCCGCCGATGTTGAACAGGCCGACGCGGAAGGCGATCCCGATACCGAGCGCCGCGGCGATCAGCGGTGTTGCGAACGTCAGCGTTTCGGTGAGCGGCTTGATTCCGTCGAGGAAGGAGTCGCGCCTGAAGTTGTAGATCGAGCCCTGGAACAGCGCGCTGTACGCTCCGGACACCGAGTTCCAGATCGCCGAGAACGTGTCACCCGGTGCGGCGAAGAAGTAGCCCGCCGCTGCCTGCACGTCTTCGTTCGTGACGGCGATGAGCACAGCGCCGATAATGAGGGCGAAGAGAACGGCAAGGATCGAAATGACGATGTTGCCGTTGAGGATGTCGTTGAGAACCTGGTTGCCCCGTGGCGCCTCGGGCTTCTCGGACTGTGCCGGGCCTTTGACGCTCGCGGCGGGTGCGGCGGTGTCGCTCACGCGGCTGCTCCCGTCGGGTGCTCGCCGGCCATCATGAGGCCGAGCACCTCCCTCGGCGTATCGCCTGGGACGATACCGACAATGGAACCTCTGTACATCACTGCAATCCTGTCTGCCAGAGCCACGACCTCGTCGAGCTCCGTTGATACGACGATGACCGGGATGCCGGCATCGCGGGTCTCGACCATCCGCTTGTGCACGAACTCGATCGAGCCGACGTCGATTCCTCGCGTCGGTTGCGACGCGACGAACAACTTGAGGTCCCGGCTGAGTTCACGGGCGAGAACGACCTTCTGCTGGTTTCCGCCGGAGAGCCGCCCGGCCGGCGTTGTGATCGACTCACCACGGATGTCGAACTCGTCCTTCTTCTCCCGCGCGAATTCGGCGAGGTAGCCGAGCTGCAGATTGCCTCTCCGAACGAAGGGAGCGGAATCGGCACGGTCGAGCATGAGGTTCTCGGCGATCGTGAATTCGCCGACGAGGCCGTCTTCGGTCCGGTCCTCGGGGACGAAGCCGACACCGGCGTTGAGGATCCTGCGCACGCTGAGTCCGGTGAGCTTCTCGCCGTTGAGAGTGACACTTCCGCTGACGCGCGGTTGCAGGCCCAGAATGGCCTCGGTGAGCTCCGTTTGGCCGTTGCCCTGCACTCCGGCAATGGCAAGAATCTCGCCGGCGTGCACGTCGAAGCTGACGTTGTTGACGACCTTGAGACCCTGGGGGTCGATCACGTCGAGGTTCTGCACCACGAGGCTCGCAGCTCCCGGGTGGGCGGGTTGCTTTTGTACGGTCAGCTCAACAGCGCGGCCGACCATGAGGGCGGCAAGTTCCGAGTTGGATGCTGTCGGCGATGCTTCGCCGACAACCTTCCCGTGACGGATGACGGTAATGCGGTTGGCGACTTCCCTCACCTCACGCAGTTTGTGGGTGATGAAGACGATCGAGGTTCCGTCAGCCTGGAGCTGGCGCATGATGCCCATCAGCTCGTCAGTTTCCTGCGGCGTGAGCACGGCCGTCGGCTCGTCGAAGACGAGCACTCGAGCGTCGCGTGACAGGGCCTTGATGATCTCGACGCGCTGCTGCACACCGACGGGAAGGTCGCCGACGAGTGCGTCCGGGTCAACGTGGAAGCCAAACCTCGCGGAGATTTCGCGCACCTTTGCGCGGGCGGCGTCGAGGTCGAGCTTTCCGGCGATGCCGGTTTGCTCGTGTCCGAGCATGACGTTCTCGGCAACGGTAAAGACGGGGATGAGCATGAAGTGCTGGTGCACCATGCCGATGCCGGCGCGCATGGCGTCACCGGGGCCTGCAAAGTGCTGGACGACATCGTCGAGCAGCACCTCGCCCTCTTCAGCCTGGTAGAGGCCGTAGAGGACATTCATGAGCGTGGATTTTCCAGCGCCGTTTTCGCCAAGGAGGCAGTGGATCTCTCCGGGTTGAACGACCAGATCGATGTGGTCGTTGGCGACGAGAGAACCGAATCTCTTCGTGATGCCGCGAAGTTCGAGCTTCATGGGTGAATCCTACGGTCATGCAGAGCGGGGAGACCAGCCGAAGCCGGTCTCCCCGCACTGGGTGTGGGTCGAGTGTTACTCAGCCGCCGGTGATGACGGTGAGTTGACCTCGATGGAGCCATCGATGATGCCGGCCTTGATCTCGTCGAGCTCGGCCTGGAGCGTGTCGTTGACCTTGCCCTCGAAGTCGTGGAACGGCGCGATGCCAACTCCGTCGTTCTCAAGGGTACCGACGTACGGGGTCGCGTCGAACGCGTCGTCGCCTGCTTCGAGAACGACATCCTTCACGCCGGACTTCATCTGCTTAAGGATCGAGGTCAGGAACAGTTCGTTGCCTGAGTCAGCGGTCTCGTACAGGTCAGCGTCGACACCGATCATCGCGACGTCCTTGCCGGAGTCGGTGATTGCCTCGATGGCGCTGAGGAAGATCGGTCCACCGACCGGGAGGAGAACGTCAGCGTCCTGTCCGATGAGCGTTGTCGCGAGCTGCTTGGCCGTGTCGTTCGCTTCGAACCCACCGGTGAATGAACCGGTCTGGCTCTCGACGTCCCAACCGACAACCTGAACGTCGGTGCCCTTCTGCTCGTTGTAGTAGTTAACGCCTTCGGCGAATCCATCCATGAAGATGGTGACCGTCGGGAACTGCTGGCCGCCGAAGGTTCCGACGACGCCGGTCTTCGAGTAGTCAGCCGCCGCGTATCCGGCGAGGAATGCGGCCTCTGCGGTGTCGTAGATGATCGGCTTGACGTTGTCGGCGTCGATCGAGTTGTCATCGAGCATGATGAAGTCGACGTCGGGGTTCTCTTCGGCAGCGGCGCCGGTGGCGTCGGCAAGCGCGAAGCCGATGGTCGCGATCAGGTTGCAGCCCTGGTCGACGAGGCTGGTGATGTTGGGAGCGTAGTCGTCTTCGGTGTCGCTCTGGACATCCTTCATCTCGACGCCGAGTTCGTCAGCAGCCTCAACCATGCCCTCATAGCTGGACTGGTTGAAGGACTTGTCGTCGAATCCGCCCGCGTCCGAGACGATGCAGGGAAGGAAGTCGGATGCTGCCTCGTTTGCGTCGCCGTTATCGGCGGGCGCCTGGCCACAGCCAGCAAGCAGGGCGATGACGCCGGCGCTGGCAAGGCTGGCAAAGACAGCCTTACGGGTGTTGATTGTCAATGTATCCTCCAGGATGCTGCCCTGCGGGGCTCGCGAGGGCGGGTATGGGCTTACGTTACCGAAAGTTACGAGGTCACAACGCCGTGACTATCTCTCGAAACAGAAGCGTTACACAGCTGTTTCCCGCGAGCCTAAACCGAACCCCCCATGCGAGGTTCACGATGCTCTTATGAGCACGCTTTGGCGCGGATGCGCACAAATGTGCACGTGTCAGAATCGAGGGATGACCGGATCACTGATGCTCCTCGACACAGCCTCGTTGTACTTCCGTGCGTTTCACGGCCTGCCTGACACCCTGCGCGCCCCAGACGGCACGCCCGTCAACGCCGTTCGCGGCCTGCTCGACTTCATCGCCAAACTGGTCACCGACTACCGCCCCGATGAGCTCGTCGCCTGCTGGGATGACGACTGGCGGCCCACCTGGCGGGTCGACCTTATCCCCAGCTACAAGCAACACCGGGTCGCTGAGGCCGTGCCGGGCGGCCAGGACATTGAGGAGACGCCCGACCTGCTCGACCCGCAGATCCCGCTCATTCGAGAGGTCCTCGATGCGTTCGGCATCACGGTGATCGGCGCAAAGGAACACGAGGCGGACGATGTGATCGGGAGCCTCGCTACCCAGGCGTCCGGCCCCGTGGACGTCGTCACCGGAGACCGGGACCTCTTCCAGCTTGTCGACGATGCGCGAGGCATCCGGGTTATCTATACCGCCAGGGGAATGAGCAAA
Source organism: Mycetocola sp. (assembly GCA_045629445.1). Classification (GTDB taxonomy): domain Bacteria; phylum Actinomycetota; class Actinomycetes; order Actinomycetales; family Microbacteriaceae; genus Mycetocola_A. The sequence goes on from JAZQRG010000105.1 coordinate 13,672, forward strand.
CTCGAGGTTGTTACTGAGGACGTCGTACGGGAGAAATATGGGGTGCTCGCGTCACAGTACGCCGACTTCGCCGCCCTCCGCGGAGACACCTCGGACGGTCTGCCTGGCGTGGCAGGAATCGGAGACAAGACAGCCGCGGGGCTGCTCGGAACCTTCGACGACCTCGACGCGATCATCGCTGCGAGCGCCGAGCGGAATGACGGGATGTCGGAGTCGATTCGGGCAAAAATCCTCGCGGCCTCCGACTACCTCCGCGTGGCGCCCACTGTCGTCGGCGTCGTTCGCGACCTCGACCTGGGTACTCCGGATTGCCGGATCACGCCGCTTTCCGCCGAGAAGCTCGCCGCAGCGAGGCAGCTTGCGACCCAGCTCGGACTCGGCGGCGCCGCTGACCGGGCACTTCGCGCGCTTGGCAACGACAGTTCCGAGGAACAGCCCTAAAGGACGTCGTCGCGCCCAGACAGCTTGAGTGCGTCAACGACGCTCTTCACCCGCTGAGCGTTTGCGCTCGTCGTGACGAGGAGTGCGTCAGGGGTATCGACGACAACGATGTCCTTGACACCGATGAGGCTGATAATCCGGCTGGTCTGGCTCACGACGATCCCGCTCGACGAATCGGAGAGGATGCGTGCACTCTCGCCGAGGATCGCGAGGTCGGTCTTGCGCCCCCCGGAGTTCAGCTTTGCGAGTGAGGCAAAGTCTCCAACGTCATCCCAGTCGAAATGCCCCGGGACAACGGCGAGCCGACCGGCAAGCGCAGCCGGCTCGGCGATCGAGTAGTCAATGGCGATCTTCTCGAGGTTCGGCCAGATCCGGTCGACGGCGGGACCGCGCAGCGCCGGTTCATCCCACACGGATGCCAGTTCCATCAGTCCCGCGTGCAGCTCCGGTTTGTGGCGTGCCAGTTCCTCGAGGAGGACATCCGCGCGGCTGATGAACATGCCCGCGTTCCACAGGTGCGCCGCACCCGAGATGTATTTTTTCGCCGTCGCGAGATTCGGCTTCTCGACGAACGAGTCAACGAGGAGCGCCGAGTCAGCCCCGACGATATCGAGCGCTCCGCCGCAGTGAATGTAGCCGAAGCCGATGGCCGGCTCGGTGGGCTGGATGCCGATCGCCGTGATGTATCCGGCGTCTGCGGTCGCGACAGCCTGGGTCACTGCCGCACGGAACAGACGGTCACCGCGGATGACATGGTCAGCGGCGAACGAACCGATGATGACGTCCGGCTCCCGCTTCATCAGGATTGCCGCGGCGAGACCGATCGCAGCCGAGGAGTCCCTCGGGTCGCTCTCGAGCACGACGTTGTGGTCGAGGAGACTGGGGAGCTGTGATTCGACGGCAGCGCGGTGCGCGCGCCCCGTGACGACCATGATGCGCTGCTCCCCCGAGAGCGGAGCGAGCCGATCCCAGGTCGCACGCAGCAACGTGCTGCCGGAGCCGGTGAGGTCGTGAAGGAATTTGGGGGCATCCGCACGAGACAACGGCCAGAGCCTGGAGCCGATACCGCCGGCAGGAATGACGCTGTAGAAGCGCTCGAGGGGACTTGTCATACGCCTCAGGCTACCGGCACGCCCCGGTTCGATCGCCCGACGAGCCTTTTGTCTTGACATCGAGAGACTTAGGCACGCCTAACCGGCGAAGAACCGGTGGTGAACGTAGACTGTTCTAACGCGCCGTTGTGACGCACGACCGCCGCAAACGTCGGTTATGAGGCTTCAATCAGGGAGGGCCGTTCGTTGTCAGTGCAGACTGAAAAAAGAACACCACCATTGAACACGACCACTTCCCGTATCCCCGCAGGAACCCTGTACCGGGGTCGCGAGGGAATGTGGTCGTGGGTTCTGCACCGGATCACCGGTGTTGCCATTTTCTTCTTCCTTCTCGTGCACATCCTCGACACCGCGCTCGTTCGCGTGTCGCCGGAGGCCTACAACGCGGTTATCGGCACCTACCAGACGCCGATCATGGGCCTCGGTGAAGTCGCCCTCGTCGGCGCAATCGTGTTCCACGCGTTCAACGGCCTGCGGATTGTGCTCATCGACTTCTGGCAGAAGGGCTCGAAGTACCAGAAGGTGATGTTCTACGTCGTCATTGCGCTCTGGGTCATCACGATGCTCGGCTTCGTTCCCCGCCACCTCATCAACGTCTTCAGCCACTAGAAAGGGGAGAAACTCATGTCGCAAACTATCGATGCTCCCCGTACCCCGGTACGTCCCGCCCGCAAAAAGGGAATCAACTGGGAAAAGTGGGGCTGGATCTACATGCGCGCCTCCGGCGTCATCCTGGTCGTGCTGATCTTCGGGCACCTCTTCATGAACCTCATTGTCGGAGACGGCGTCAAGGCGATCGACTTTGCGTTCGTCGGCGGCAAGTGGGCGTCACCGTTCTGGCAGTGGTGGGATGTCGCGATGCTGTGGCTCGCCCTCATTCACGGCGGCAACGGCATGCGCACCATCGTGAATGACTACGCACGCGGAAAGATGTTGCGCACCATCCTCAAGGGCGCGATCTTCGCCGCCGTCGCGATTCTCATCCTGCTCGGCACGCTCGTCGTCTTCACCTTCGACCCCTGCCCGGTCGGACAGCCCGCTGACCTCCTCCCCTCGTTCTGCGCCGCGTAACGAACAACTGAACATTTTGGATGCATCTGTGACTCAGGACCCAAGCGACTCCACCATCATCGATGGAGTTCACTACCACCAGTTCGACATCGTCATCGTCGGCGCCGGCGGCGCCGGAATGCGGGCGGCGATCGAAGCCGGACCCGGTGCGAAGACCGCTGTGATCTCGAAGCTCTACCCGACGCGCTCCCACACCGGGGCGGCACAGGGCGGCATGGCCGCTGCCCTCGCCAACGTCGAGGAAGACAGCTGGGAGTGGCACACCTTCGACACTGTCAAGGGCGGCGACTACCTCGTCGACCAGGACGCTGCGGAGATCCTCGCGAAGGAAGCCATCGACGCGGTCATCGACCTCGAAAACATGGGTCTTCCGTTCAACCGGACGCCTGAGGGCAAGATCGACCAGCGACGGTTCGGTGGCCACACCCGCGACCACGGCAAGGCCCCGGTTCGCCGTGCCTGTTATGCCGCTGACCGCACAGGCCACATGATCCTTCAGACGCTGTTCCAGAACTGCGTTCGCCTCGGCATCAACTTCTTCAACGAGTTCTACGTGCTCGACGTCATCATGAGCGAGGTCGACGGAGTCGAGCAGCCTGCAGGCGTTGTCGCCTATGAGCTTTCGACCGGCGACCTGCACGTCTTCCACTCGAAGGCGACCATCTTCGCCACCGGTGGTTTCGGCAAGATCTTCAAGACCACGTCGAACGCTCACACCCTCACCGGTGACGGCGTCGGCATCATCTGGCGCAAGAAGCTCCCGCTCGAAGACATGGAGTTCTTCCAGTTCCACCCGACCGGCCTCGCCGGCCTCGGCATCCTCCTCACCGAGGGCGCCCGCGGTGAGGGCGCAATCCTCCGCAATGCGAGCGGTGAGCGGTTCATGGAGCGTTACGCCCCGACCATTAAGGACCTCGCACCCCGCGACATCGTCGCGCGCTGCATGGTCAAGGAAGTGGCCGAGGGACGCGGCGCGGGCCCGAACAAGGACTACGTCTACCTCGACTGCACCCACCTCGGCGCAGAGGTGCTGGAGACCAAGCTCCCCGACATCACCGAGTTCGCGCGCACCTACCTCGGTGTCGACCCCGTGACCGAACCCGTTCCGGTCATGCCGACCGCTCATTACGCAATGGGCGGCATCCCAACCAACGTTCGGGCTGAGGTTCTTCGCGACAACACCACTGTCGTTCCCGGCCTGTACGCGGCCGGCGAGTGCGCCTGCGTCTCGGTGCACGGCTCGAACCGCCTTGGCACCAACTCACTCCTCGACATCAATGTCTTCGGCAAGCGCGCCGGAAACAACGCTGTCGAGTACGTTCAGACCGCGGAGTTCCTGCCCCTGCCCGAAGATCCCGCCGCGTTCGTCCGCGACCTCATCGAGGGCATGCGCAGCAACCCGGGCACCGAGCGCATCTCCGTGCTCCGCAAGGAGCTCCAGGAGCAGATGGACATGAAGGCGCAGGTGTTCCGCACCGACGAGTCACTCGCCGAGGTCACCGAGACCATCCACCACTTGCGCGACCGCTACCTGAACGTCGGCGTGCAGGACAAGGGTCGCCGGTACAACACCGACCTGCTCGAGGCCGTCGAACTCGGCTTCCTGCTCGACCTCGCCGAGGTCGTCGTGTTCAGCGCCCGCAACCGCAAGGAAAGCCGCGGCGGACACATGCGTGACGACTTCCCCGACCGGGACGACGAGAACTACATGAAGCACACAATGGCGTACCTGACCGGCGACCCGCACTCATCGGATGCCGCCGACCACATCCGCCTGGATTGGAAGCCGGTCGTGATGACCCGCTACCAGCCGATGGAGAGGAAGTACTAATCATGTCGACAACAGCTCTTGATGCCGAGGCGCCGGTCGACGACGCTCTCAAGCCGTTCATCGTCACCCTCATCGTGCGCCGGTTCGATCCCGAGGTGGACGATGAACCGCGCTGGGTCGACTATGACGTCGAGATGTTCTCGACCGACCGCATCCTCGACGCGCTGCACAAGATCAAGTGGGAACAGGACGGTTCGCTGACGTTCCGCCGTTCCTGCGCCCACGGCATCTGCGGGTCGGACGCCATGCGCATCAACGGCCGCAACCGCCTCGCCTGCAAGACGCTGATCAAGGACCTCGACATCTCGAAGCCGATCTACGTCGAGGCGATCAAGGGCCTGCCGCTCGAGAAAGACCTCATCGTCGACATGGACCCGTTCTTCGAGTCCTTCCGCGAGGTGCAGCCGTTCCTCATCCCGTCCTCGAAGCCCGGTGCCGGCAAGGAGCGGATCCAGTCCGTCGCCGACCGCGCCCGCTTCGACGACACCACAAAGTGCATCCTCTGCGCCGCGTGCACGTCCTCCTGCCCGATCTTCTGGACCGACGGCCAGTACTTCGGCCCTGCCGCCATCGTCAACGCCCACCGCTTCATCTTCGACTCGCGCGACGATGCGGCCAAGGTGCGCCTCGACATCCTCAACGACCAGGAGGGTGTGTGGCGTTGCCGCACCACCTTCAACTGCACGGATGCCTGCCCTCGCGGCATCCAGGTCACGCAGGCTATTGCAGAAGTCAAGCAGGCCATCATGCGCGGCAAGCCGTAAGTTCCGGCTCGAACTGACCGAAACCCTCGCTCTCCTGAGCGGGGGTTTCGTCGTTGTGGCTTCCGTGCGGCCCCGCTCAGTCGCGGACGAGCTCCCGCGCTTCGGCCGCCGTCGTTGCCCCGAGCGCACGGACGGCAAGCGCCCGGGCGTGCTCGAGGGTGTGCTGGCGCAACTGGGCCCGCACCGCCTGGAACGCCGACGGCGCCATCGAGAGGCTCGACACCCCGAGCCCGACGAGAATTACGGCGAGCATCGGATCCGCCGCCGCCTCCCCGCAGACGCCGACGGGCCGCCCAGACTGCTGGCCGGCATCGCCGAGCATCTTCACGAGTCGGAGCACGGCGGGATGCCACGGATCCGAATAGCGGGACACCGCGCTCAAGCCGCGGTCAGCAGCAAGCGCATACTGGGTGAGGTCGTTGGTGCCGATCGACACGAAATCGGCGATGGCGAGCACCTGGCCCGCCATGAGTGCACACGACGGCACCTCGGCCATCACTCCGGCAACCTGGATCCCCAGGGACCTCGCCAGCGAGACGAACCAGGCGGTTTCTTCGGCGTCGGCAATCATCGGAGCCATCACCCAGACATCGGCATCCGTCTCGGCATCGGCTCGAGCGATCGCGACCAGCTGGTCACGAAGCACCGATTCGTTCGCCCGCGACGCACGGATGCCACGGAGCCCGAGCGCTGGGTTCTCCTCAGCACCCGTCGGAAGAAACAGCAGTGGCTTGTCTGAGCCGGCATCGAGAGTCCGCACAACAACGCGTTTTCCCCGGCACATCGTGAAGAGCCTGCGGTACGCCGCCTGTTGCTCGGCGACGGTCGGCGCCTTTCGTGCTCCGAGGAACAGGATCTCGGTGCGGAACAGGCCGATTCCCTCCGCGCCGAGGTTGAGCGCTTCCGGTGCTTCACCCGGGCTGCCGATGTTGGCGAGGAGCGGGATTCTCGTGCCGTCCGCGAGCATCCCAGGTCCGATGGGCACCGCAACGCGGCGCGCAACAAGGCGTTCCCTCGATGCGGTGATCTCATCGACGGTCGGCGTCACGGTGACGGTGCCCTCCCCTGCGTCGAGGAGCACAGTCGTCCCGTCGACGATACCGGCGGCATCCGTCACCCCGACGACAGCGACGATGCCCTTGCTCCGAGCCAGAATCGCCGTGTGCGATGTCGGGCCGCCCTCGAGTGTAATGAGGCCAAGTACCTCACCGATGTCGAGCATCGCGGTGTCGGCTGGCGCCAGGTCACGGGCGAGCAGCACGAAGGGGTGGTCAACCTCGGGGATGCCAGGAGGCTGCACTCCATTCAGGCGCGCGATCACCCGCTGCGAGACGTCGGCGACATCCACCGCACGATCGGCGGGGCTTCCGCCCATCGACAGGAGCATCTGCCGAACACTGTGGAAGGCTTCGAACACGGCCCGCTCGGCCGTGCAACCGGTGTCGATCTTTGAGCGGACGTCGTCCAGCAGGGCCGGGTCCTGGGTCATCATCGCCTGCGCCTGAATCACACCCTCGGCTTCGCCTCCTGCTCGCCGAGCGCGTTCGGTGAGGTCAATGGAAACATCGGTGAGTGCCGAGACGGCGCGGGAGAACTCGGTCTCGGCATCCCGTGTCCGAGCCGCATCGTCGGGCTCAGGCAGCGGATCAGGCATCCGGACGACGGGACCAATCGCGATCCCCCTGCCCACCCCGGTGCCATGCAACATACTGCGCCTCCGCTCTCGACACTACAACGCCAGACGCGGCACTTCAGAAGCGCCCTACCGGTTTCGGCGGCGCTCGATCCCGAGCGAACGCAAGCTTGTCGCAGCCCGAAGCCGCTCGCGCCGTGTCCTGCCGCGACCGAACGAGCGGCGCAGTTCGTCGACGGCGGTCCACACACGGTCGGCGTCTTCATCACTCGGCCGCTCGACCGAGAAGGTGGCGCGGTCAGCGACGGATGCCAGTGCGAGCGCCCGCTTGCCGCCGACCGTCGCTGCGACCTCACGGCGGGTGGCCGACACCGGCGGTTCAGCACCATAGTCGACGGCCGTGTCCTGGAACTCCTGCCAGCCGGCGCGGATCCGATCCGCCGGTGTGCGCCGCGAACGGCGAAGCGCGCGTCTCCGAACTTTGGCGGCGATCACAGCGAGGAACGGAGCGGCGATGACAGTGAGAGCGAGAAGCGCCCAGCCAAGAATCTGAGCGACGACGAGCAGGATGGCGAGCAACGGGTCGAGAGCATCGTCATCGTTGTCGAGGCTGTCGTCTGCGGGAATCTGTTCGGCGTCGGTTTCACGTTCCTCGACCGGAGGCTGAACAACAGACTGCGGGCGCGAGACCGTCGTTGGCTCGTCCGGCTCCTTTTCGGGGATTTCCCGCACCGGCGGTGTCGTGTCGACGGTCAACCAGGTGCCGTCACTTGCCTGCACCTCGATCCACGCGCTGATGTCGCTGCCTGTCACGGCCGCCGACGTCGCCCCGGGGATCGGATCAGGCAGGAACCCGACGACGACGCGGGCGGGGAAGCCCAGTTGCTCGGCCAGAAGGGCAGCGGCCACCGAGTACTGTTCCTCATCACCGACCATTGGACGATCGGTGAACAGCGTGGTGATGCGGTCGATACCGTGGCCGGAGAGGCTCGTCGGCTCGTTCTCGTCGATGCCGTGACTGATATATCCGTCGTTCTTCAG
>JAZQRG010000106.1:0-9894 GCA_045629445.1 Mycetocola sp.
TCCGTCACGAAGCGCGCCGCGAGATCAACGGTGTCCTCGACGGTCCCGCCGGTCTCTGCCCAGAGGTGGGGGTTGAAGCAGCCGGGGCAGCGCACGCTGCAGCCCTGCACCCAGAGCGCCGAGCGCAGGCCTGGTCCCTCGGCCGTCGTAGCGGGCAGGAACCGCGACCAGCGCAATTCGTCTCCCGGCCGCGCGGCAGGCTCGACGGTGCCGGGCGCTGCGCTGGGCATAGTGGTGCGCAGTCGCGGTGTGGCGAGCAGGGTCTCCTGGTGCCATCCCAGTTGTTCGTCGCTGTCTGCTGCTCCGCGGCAACCTGCGCGTACGCCTCGGTGAAGGATGACGACGTGGTCTGGGCCTCGAGCAGGTTCTCGAGCACCGCGATGTAGTCGAGGCATTCGTCGCCGTACATTCCGAGAGTTTCGGCGTGCACGGTGCCGTCCGGCCGCACCTGCACGATCAGCTGCTTGTCTGTCATTCGTCGTCCTCGATGTCGAAACTGGTGAAACGGATGCCGCCCGGCGGCCTAGAAGTCAACGGTGCGACCGCCGCGTCGGCTCGAGAGCCCGGAACCGAGCGTGTCACCCGCGCCGACGAGCGCGTCTTCGTCGGGATCAATGTCTTCGCTTCCGGTCGCTCGCACCGCACGGACCTCGGCCCACGCGCGGATCGCCTGCACTTCCTCGGCCTGCGTCACGGCGAGCGGGATCATGTTGGTGATCGCTTCGGTGAGGTCGTCGAGGGTAGCCTGGCGACGCTCAGCGAATGCTTCGTACAGGGCGACGACAACGGCCTGCTCGATCTCGGCACCCGAGTAGTTCTCGCTCACTGCGACGAGGGAGTCAACAGCCTGGGAACCCATGGCGGCGAGACCGTTGCCGTCCGTGGCGTTCGAGGCCAGCTGGATGCTCCAGATAGCGCGGCGTTCGACGGCGGTCGGCAGATCGACGAAGAAGATCTCGTCGAACCGCCCCTTCCGCATGAACTCGGGCGGCAACGAGTCGATGTTGTTCGCCGTGGCGACGACGAACACCGGATGCTTCTTCTCCTGCATCCAGGTCAGGAAGTATCCGAAGACGCGAGCGGTAGTGCCTGAGTCGCCGGAGCCGGTCGTGTTCGAGAATCCCTTTTCAATCTCATCGACCCACAGGATGCACGGGGAAACGGCCTCGGCGGTCGCGAGCGCCTGGCGGAGGTTCTGCTCCGACGAACCGACGAGCCCGGAGAAGATCCGGCCGATGTCGAGCCTCAGAAGCGGGAGCCCCCATGACGCAGCCATCGCCTTGGCCGTGAGCGACTTTCCACAGCCGGGAACGCCGGTGATGAGCACGCCCTTCGGGGCGGGAAGCCCGAACTCCTCGGCCTCGGCGAGCCAGGAACCGTTGCGTCTCGACAACCAGCGCTTGAGGTTGTTGAGGCCACCTACGCTGTCGAGGTCGAGCGCCTTGGTGACGAAGTCGAGCAGGCCGGACTTGCTGACGATCTGGCGCTTCTCGTCGAGCACGACGGTGATGTCGCTTGCTGTCAGTTTCCCGTCGTCGACCATCGCCCGCGCAAACGCGTTCTCGGCTTCACTCATGGTGAGGCCGCGCGCCGCTTGAACGAGATTCTCGAGGGTCTTCGCGTCAGCGTTCACCCGAATTCTGCCGCCGCCTGACGTGTTGTTCTCGATCATGGTGTCGAGCATCGCGGCGAGCTCGGCGGTGTTCGGCAACGGGAATTCGAGCAGGTGCGCGAGCTTGTCGAGTTCGGGTGGGATAGCGCGAACCGGGGCCGTTACGATCAACGCGCGGGCGGCATCCGCGTGCCGTAGTTCGAGCACCGTCTCACGAACTTTGCGGACGATGACGGGGTCACCCGGCCGCTGTTCGGTGCCGAAGTAGGCGTGCAGGTCGCAGAACACAAAGACGGCGTTCTCGGGCACGGTGATGATGTGGTCGAGCGCCCGAGCGGGCGCTGTCGTGTTGTTGATGCCCTTGCCGTCTGGGCCGACCAGGCCGACGGCGCTTGTCCACGTCCAGACATCACGGGGGCGGCGAAGCGCCTGGGCGGCGCGCGTGATCTCCTCGATCGCGCGCACTTCCTCACTCGTCTCGATGTACAGAAGCGGCAGGCGTGCTTTGAACGCCTCGTCGAGCGTCTGGACGAAACTCATGGTGTTCCTCTCGTGGAGCTGGCTGCCGGTTCGGCGGGATCTGCGGGCGGGGGCGTCGCAGTGTCCGAGGGTGGCGGGGTTTGGTCAGGTGAGTCACTCGCCAATTCGTCGATGTCGACCGTCCAGACACCGCGTTCCGCGTCGGACTCGATGGTGAAGAAGACCGCGTCGGCGGGATCCCATGACAGCCGTTCGCTGACCTCTCCCGACTCGATGATGGGCTGGTCCGGGTCGCTGCCGGGGGTCTGGATCGTGACGAAGAAGACACCGGCGCCCGCGTGCTCGAACCGGGCGCTGACCGCATCTCCCCGGTAGATGAGCAATTCGTCACCCTTGCCCGAGGCATAACCGTCGGTGATCTCGCGGACGTCGGCGGGGGCGAGCGTAAAACTCCACTCTCCTTCGGCACGAACCCACAGCTCGAGGTCTGCCTCGGCCGGAAGTACGAACGCCTCGTCGCCTGGCTCGTACATATAGGCAATATTGTCGGGGTAGTAACGGTCGTCAGCGGGCTGGTCGAGGTCTTCCGGTCGCGTCACGAACAGATCGACATACTCGCCGTCTTCGAGCAGCACAGCGAGGGGTTGGCCGTTGTGGTCCTCAAGTGGGATGCGGATGAGACCGCTGCCATCGCCCGAGTACACGTTCCCGTCGGCCTCGAAAACCGGCGGGTTCTCGGCATCCCACGGGTACTCGTCTTCACCGATAACGGCGAATCCGTCGTCACCGAGACCGATGTTCTCAAAGGTGTTGAGTGCGCTCACGAACAGGAGAACGGATCCGAAGACCCAGAGCGCGACGGAAAATGAACGGATACGACGGCGAGCGGAACTCGACACGGTGACGTCACTCAGACTCACAATGCGATCCCTCCCCGGCGTGGCGCGACGTCCCAAGACTAGTGGGACGCACGCGGATTCCGGGGCAGTTTTAATGGGCAGAGGTGCCCATTAAAAGGGGCCAGGCGGCGACGGCCAATAACCCGTCGGCGGGGTCAGTCGACGGGAAGCAGCGTCGCCCGCTTCGGCTCACGCCCGTCGCCGGAGGAACGACCGGTGACGCGGCGCCCGATCCACGGCAGCACGAACTCGCGGTAGTACGCCGCGGTGTTGCGGGAGCGCGGTCCGGCCGCCGCCGCAGCGACTTCCTCGACACCCCACTGCTCCGGCACCGGGACGCCGAGGGCCGTGAGCACGTTGGACGCAACCCGGGCATGTCCGAGCGCATTGAGGTGCAGCTTGTCTGGCGACCAGTACCGAATGTCGGTGAGCGTCTCGTCCGCCCAGTTGTTGACGATCGTGACGCGGGGATCTGTGAGAGCCGCGAAAACGGCATCCGCCAGCTGGTCACCCCTCTTCTGCATCAGGCCACCCATCGGCAGGTGCCGTGACGGGTTGGCGCCGGCCACAACGACCACGGAGAGATCGGGCTCTTCGAGCGCACGCTCGACGAGCTTGACCGTCTCGTCGACCACCCAGTTGATCGCGACGCGGGGTCGCATGATGTCGTTGCCGCCGCCATTGAAGCTGATCAGGTCGGGGCCAAGGGCAAGGGCCGGTTCGAGCTGCTCGGCGATGATGGGCCCGAGTTTGCGGCCGCGGATGGCGAGGTTGGCGTATCCGATCGGTTCGCGCGCCGCGGCCTGCAGGCCGAGCGCGACGAAGTCGGCCCACCCCCGCACACGACCGTCGGGGAGCTCATCGCCGACGCCCTCGGTGAAGCTGTCGCCGAGCGCTACGTAACGGAAGTATCGTGCGGTCATCAAGTCACTCCGAACGGATGCCGTCGCACCGGGTGTGCAGACGGGGCCTTTCCATTATCACCGTCGGCGTGGCGGGTTCCAGAGGCGTCGGGCACGCGCGAGTCCTAGTTGTTGGCCGCCAACCGCGCCAGCTCTGGGCCGAGCCCGATGTCGACGACCACGACCCGTCCCGCGTAATCCGCGGCGGGCGACATCAGCAACCCGGTCTTGCACGCCCCGAACGTGACGGTCAGGTCGGCGGGGAGCACGGTGGTGTCCGGGACGGAACCGTCATCCGGGTGCACGCCGCTCGGCAGGTCCACCGCGACCACGACCGGCGGGCGCTTGCCCGTCAGCACCGGGAGAATCGCAGCGACGAACTCCCTGGCCCGCCCGCGCAGCGCCGGGCTGTCGCTCGTTCCTGTGCCGAGGATGCCGTCAACAATGACGTCGGCTTTCTTTGCAACGGATGCCGCAGCATCCGGATCAACATCGGCCGGCAGCATCCGCGCGCCTGCGTCGATAATTGCCGCGCGGCCGTCATCGTGCATGCGATCGGCGGTGGGAAGCACGGTTACGTCGACCCCGGCCGCGGCGAGTTCAGCGCCGGCAAAGAGGGCGTCGCCGCCATTGTTGCCTGGGCCAACGAGCAGGAGGACCCGTCCGGGCCGGTCGGGAGGCAGGAGGAGCCACAGCTCACGGGCCAGCGCGGCGGCCGCCCTCTGCATCAGGGGAACACCCGCGGCGAGCAGCGGCGCCTCGGCCGCCCGAATCTGAGCGGCGGTGTAAGCCGCTGGGGTGGCGGTCACCCTTGTGCACCGAGCAGTTCGCGCCAGTTCAGTGGAACCCGGGATTCGGGTCCCGGCGCCGGCTGCTCCGCAGGGTGGCTCGTGGGCTCGGCGAGCGCCGGACCGTGCACGTACGTCTCGGCGGCATAGTTCCAGAACCAGTTCTCGCCGGGTTCGAAGCTCTGGATGACCGGATGACCGGTCTCGGCGTAGTGTGCCGTCGCGTGCTTTGCGAGCGAATCGTCGCAGCATCCGATATGGCCGCATTCGGCACAGCGTCGCAGGTGTAGCCACCAGCCGCCGCGTGCGTCGCAGTCCACACACCCGGTTCCGGTCGGCGCGGCCTCGGGGTTTATCCCGTCACTGTCGGTCATGGTGTGTTCCCTCCCGCTCGAGATGGAGCCTACTCTGCGGCCGCGGTGGGCGACACTGACTGGGATGACACGATTTGGCGTCCCGCCGCTGAATGGGCGACACCTCGTGGCAACTCGGTCAGTGCCGGGCCCGTGACCGACTAGAGCCGGGCGAACTTTGCGCGGGCGAAGCAGTACACGCCGTATGCCATCAGGCCGAGCGCGATGACGGTCAGGATGACAGGACCGAGGGGAAGCTCAGCGAGCGCTTTGAGCGCGCCGTCCAGTCCCGTCGCTTCACTGGCATCCGAGGTGAAAGCGGCAACGCAGAACAGGATGCCGACAACGGCGATCGCGACGCCCTTCGCGATGTAACCGATCCGGCCGAGCAGAGTGACGGTTCGGCCGGTCTTACCCGCGGGAACGGTGATGTCCTCGAGGAACTTCTTGCGGGCGCCCTTGACGACGAAATACACGCCGACCGCGAGCACGCCGAGTCCGAGCAGAACGACGAGGAAGACGCCACCCGGTGTCGCGAGCAGCTTCGCCGTGATGCCCTGGGTTTGGCCGGAGCTGCTGCTGCCGCCGCCGACCGCGACGCTGAACGCCGAGAATCCGATCGCGAGGTAGGCAACGGCCTTGCCGCCTTCCTTCGCGCGGTCGGCCCAGGCTTCCTTGTCTGTGCCCTGGATGATGACGACTTCGAGAATCTGGAACAGTCCGAGTGCCCAGAGTCCGAGAGTGACCGTCCAGAGGAGGAAAATGCCGCCGGGCGTCGAGGCTAATGAACTGAGCGCCCCGCTCTGGTCTGCCTTTCCGCCAGCTCCGAAGGCAACGCCAAGGGCGATGCCGCCGATGAGCAGGTGAAGCAGGCCGTTGACGGCGAACCCGCCGCGAGCCATCAACTGGAAGGCGTGGTTGTCCTGAAGCCGGGATGCGGTCGAGCGCGCCGAAGCGGCGGAAGAGGAAGAAGGCATGGTTTTCACCCTAGGCGGGTGGGGCACACACCGCCCAAAGGCACCCACCCCCTTGCGCTTTGACCCGTCGACCCCCTTCGACCACGGGTCAGAGCGTCAGTCGTTGCTGAGGAACCCGAGGGCTGCGTCCCGGAAGAGCTTCGACGTCGGCGCGTTGAAGTGGTTGCGATCCGGGATCTCGAAGAAGGTACCGTTCGGTGCGGCACCGGCGAGCGTGCGCGACTTCTCGAGGATCGCATCCTCGCTTCCGGTCGCGAACAACACCGGCTGCTGCGGCGGGTTCGCCGGGTCGGGCTGTGCGCCGCCGCGCATCCCCTCAACCAGCGAGATCAGCGCCGCAAGATCGTTGCCGCGGATGCCACTGGCCATCGACACGTATGCTGCCGTGAGCTTGTCGTCGGGTGCGGTTCCTGTCTCCAGGCACTCCCGCGCCTCGTCGATGCGGAACCGGGTCAGCGGGTCACCATCGGGAATTCCGCCGAGCACGGCGCGGGTGATTCGGTGGGGCAGGTCGAGGCAGGCCTGCCAGCCGACGCGGGCACCAAGCGAGTAGCCGACGAAGAGCGCTTCGTCGAGAAGGAAGGTGTCGAGAACGTCGAGCAAATCGTCGACGAGCAGCGGCATTGTGTATGCGTCTGGCGAGTGCGGCTTGCTGCTCGCGCCGTGACCACGCTGGTCGAGGGCGATGACGCGGAAACCGGCACGGCTCAGCACCCGTGTCCATCCGGCGTGGTGCCAGTTGAGCAGTCCGCCAGAGGCGAAGCCGTGAACCAGGACCACGGGAGGCCCCGCCGGATCACCGAATTCATAGGTGGCAATTCGGATGTTGTCCCGAGCGAGGACGAAGCGGGGGTCCGGTGATTCGGGCAGCAGTGGCATGCTCCCCATTATTGCCGGGTGCGGCCAGCCTTCTGCGACTCCCCTTCGGTCTCGCGCAGCGAACGGCCGCTCTCGATGTCGTCTCGTTCCTTGGCCTGCTTCTTCTCGCTTGCCGTGGTATCGCGGGGCGGGAGTTGCAGCGAATCCTCGGCCTCGATGCCGCCCTGGAGCTGTCGGCCCCGCTCCATCTCGGCATCGAATTCAGCACCGAAGAGCAGCGACAGGTTCGCGATCCACAGCCAGAGCAGCATGATGATGACGCCGGCGATGCTGCCGTAAGTCTTCTGGTAGTTGGCGAAGTTCGACACGTAGAAGAAGAAGGCGACGGTTGCCAGTGCCATGACGACGAGTGCGATGAATGCACCGAGCGTCATCCAGCGGAACTTCGGCTGCTTCACGTTGGGGGTGCCGTAGTAGAGGATCGCGACCATGACGATGGCGAGGATCGCGATCACCGGCCACTTGGCGATGTTCCAGACGGTCAGTGCAACCTCACCGAGCCCGATCGCACCGCCGATGGCCTCGGCAACCGGGCCGGACACAACGAGAAGCAGAACGATGAGCACCGCGATGATGAGCAGCACTACGGTGATGAGAAGCACCGTCGGGCGCAGCTTCCAGAACGGGCGACCTTCGTCGATCTCGTAGACCTGGTTCATCGCCTGGCTGAACGCGTTGACGTAGCCGGATGCCGACCAAATGGCACCGAGAATACCGATGGCGAGCGCGAGGCCGGCACCGGGGGCACTCGCGAGCTGTTCGATCGGCTGGCGCAGAGTGTCCGCTGTGGATGAATCGGCCACGCTCTCGACGATCTGCAGGAGCGTCTGCGTGGTCTCCTCCGCCTGACCGAAGAGACCGATGAGGGAGATCAGCGCCAGCAGCGCGGGGAAGATCGCGAGCACCGCGTAGTAGGTCAGCGCAGCGGCGAGCGTCGTGCACTTGTCACGCCCGAACTCGCGCAGCGTGCGCTTAAGCACATACCCCCACGATGGCTTCTTCACATCGGTCGGGTCATCCGGCTTCCGTGCGTCGTTCGGGTCGGGGGCGTGATTCCCCTTCGCCACGCTGTCTTCACGTCCCTTGGCGGACTTCTGGTCTGTACTCATGGTCGTTGCCCCTTACCTCGCCGCACGATCGCGACCGAATTTAAGGTTCCCCGGAGGCCCCCGTCACTGCCAGAGGGTCGACGGATGCCTGCGGCAAAGTTATAGTGGCGGCCTTCGTCAGCTGCTCGCGGCGGACGCGACCAGACGATCGAGAGTCACGCCCCAGTTCTCCTCGATTCCCATGGCATCCCACGCGCGCACCTGCTCCTCGGTGAGATGGTCGGGAAGAGCGACGGAAAAGTACATGTCGGTGGCCGGGCGAGCATCACCCTTCGCTTCCGCGGCGTCGGTCTCGTCGAGGATGACGGTCACGAGCGGCACATCGTCGAAACGGTGCATCTCAATCTCGGGCCAGCCGCCGCGCGCGCCCCACGAGAAGACCAGCTTTTCAACCGGCGAAATCTCGCGGTAGATGCCACCGGTCACGTAGCTCGTGAACTCGTCGACCACCATGCGCTGCCGCCAGGCCCCACCCACTCGCAGGTCGACGTCGATCGGCTCGGCTGGGACCGGCATCGATGAGTTGAAGAACCAGTGCAACTCGTCGGGGTCCGTCCATTTTCGGAACACGGCCGCACTCGGGAGGGGGAGCGTCCGAAGTAGCGTGAACCCACGGTGGAGCTCATAGGTCGCGGTCATGGTCGGTGCCGTTCGGGCGTTGAAAACATCGGTGTTACTCCTTGCGTTGCAGTGGCGCTGGAAAGCCGCCTGAATCAAGGCAACCCTCCCCCGGAGGAGCCGTCAACCCATGGACGAGATCGACTTTGCCTGCTCAACTCAGTACCCGGTGCCCCGCACCTGCAGGAAGGCGTACCCGCCACGTCGACCGAGCACGGAGCCCACCGGCCAGCGATTCGCCGTGAAGCGGGAGTCGCGCACCATCTGGTCAGCGTGACCGTCGCGCGCGCACTCGCGACAGCATCCGCCCACCACGATCTTTCGGAACTCCCGGATGTCGAGGAACGGCAGATCGGCGACAACGGCCTGGGTCGTCAGCGCCCCGGATGCCGCGCCGATGAACGAGAAACCACCGAGACAGTCGGTGTCGTCGCACGAGCACGGGCCGGGATCGAGCACCAGTTCACCCTCGATCGCAAGTGAGTTGATGCTGCCGTCGTCTGCCTCGAATACGGGTGGTGCCACAAGTACCTTCATGATGTCCTCCATCGAATTGGATAGGTCCATCCGGCACACCTCCTGTATAGAACGACCCTCCGACATCGGAGAACGCCTCCACGCCCTGCGCTGTCCTTGGCGCGGTCGTCACCCGGCCCGTGCTCGGCCAGAAATGGCTGGAGCGGCCTTGCTCGGACAGGAACGGCTGCACTCCGCGCCAGAACACGACCGTTTCTGACCGAGCGGCGGCTCCGTGAGCGTCGAACGACCGTTTCTGGCCGAGTGGTGCGGCCGCGACGAAGTCGACAGCGCGGGCGCCACAACGCCGAAAACGGGCCCAGGGACGAATCCCGGGGCCCGTTTCAGTGAGGCGCGTCAGCTACAGCGTGACGACCACGTGCTCATTGGGCACGCAGTGGGTCATCACGAGTCCGGTGACGTCGCGCGGACCGTTGTTGCCGAGGTTGGCAGCGCGCGCGAGCTCGGCCTCATTGAGCGTCTGGCTCTGCAACGGCGGCAGGTGACGCACGTCGTCAGCACTGATGCCGAGGCCGTCGCCAACCCGAGCACCGAGCGAGTCCTCCACCATAAAGAAGTGCCACACCATGCGCTCCTGCACTTCGCGGCTCGCCTGGCCGATGAGCTCGACGAAGTTGGCGACGAGGTCCTCCTGCTCCCACGGCTCCATGAGCAGGAAGCGCTGGCCAGCCTGCGTGTAGTCATCGGTGCGCGGGATGCGCTTGCGGGTAAGCCGCCCGACGATCTCGGGACCTTGCTCG
>JAZQRG010000107.1:0-6059 GCA_045629445.1 Mycetocola sp.
ACCGGCCCATTCGTCTACGCAGTGGGTGCAAAGCTCCCCAGCGGCGGCACCGTCACCGCCGTCGTCGCGCGAAATCACCTGCCGTATCTCACGCTTGCGTTCGTGCAGCGCCCCCGCTGACCCACACGCCGCGCACAGGGCCCGCAGAGGGACCGGCATTCGGTCGCAAAGTCCCGCGCCCTCTATCTGGTTGCGCCGCTGTGGACTTTATGCGGCTTGCTCGGGGCTGGCGGGTTCCGCGCCGTCTGGCCAGGCTGCCAGGCACACCTTGTTTCCCGACCGGTCGGCGAGGATCCATCCGCTGGGCGCCTCGACGGATTCAACCACCCGGCCCCCCGCGGCCACTGCCGCGGCGACGCGAGCCTCGATGTGCTCCTTGGCCAGCGAGACGTCGATGTGCATGGCGTGAGTGAGGGGCTTTGAAGGGTCCAACTCCTGCATCCATACCGTTGATCCCTGACCGAGCGGATCGATGCAGTTGTCCTCGTGCAACGGCGCGTATCCCAGCACCGCTCGCCAGAACGGCAGATCGATCGCGTCGGGCATTGCTGCGACAGCGACCTGCACCTCCTGTACCCGGGCCGTGTCGGCGACCGCACCGTGGTCGCGGGCGATGGTCGAGATCTTCCTAGCCACATCAAGGTGCGACCGTTCGGTTCCCCACATCTCGCGAGTCAGCTTTACCGTGAGACGGTCCGAGACCGCTGTCAGCAACGTGCGCGGGCCGAGCCCTGGGATCTCCGCCACGGCCGCCGCCAGCCGCGCAGCCTCCTGGAGCGAGCCCACCTTGAACACGGCGGTCGGGCCACCATGAAGAATCACCCAGTCATCGACGCCTTCGCCGGTGAGGAACGCACGCCACCCGTCTTCGCTCATGGCGATCACCCTACGCGCGCGGCGCCGCGCGCGGGAGCGCGCCAGCGCGCAGACCGCCCGTTCATCGACCGGGTTGCGAACGTTCCCTCGGTAGCGGTCACAGCGTCGTCGGGAGTGCAGCTTGCTTAGCGGGTAGCGCTGGCCAGACGACCAGTAAGAATGCCGCAATCGGGCCGAGCACTGCTGTCATCAGAAACCATGCCCACGCGGATCGGTTGCGAGTCCGTGCGAAACCGCCTGCCAAGATAGCTATCGTCAGCCACATCGCGGACACCATAGACGTGATCGCTGTCATCTCTTGCATGGCCTGACCCTATCGGGGCGGCAACTGCGCGATCGGCGACCGGTTGCGCGCGCATTGGCCAGTCAAGTTGCCAACGGAGGGCCGCCCTTCAAAAGCGCCCCCTCGAGCAGTTCGGCTGCGCGGTCGGCTCCGCCGAGCGACCGCAGCTGTGCACCGACGCGGGCTGCGGCATCCCGGTAGGACGGGGATGTCGAGACCGTGTCGAATCCGGCTGCGACCTGAGCCGGGGTGGGCGTGCCGGTCTTCAGGTCGACGGCTGCTCCAGTCCAGGCGACGCGAGAGGCGATCTCGGGTTTGTCGAGGTCGCCGCCCGCGATGACGAGGGGGATGCCGTGGGCGAGCATCGCGAGAGTGCCGCCCCATCCGCCGTTCGTCACGGCGACATCCACCCTCGGAAGAAGCTCGGCGTACGGGAGGAATCCTGCGACGAGAGTGTTCGAGGGGACGGGAAAGGGCAGTTCGTCGGCTCCGGCGATGCCCGTCGCCACCACTACGAGCAGGTCGTCTCGGTCGGCGAGGGCCTCGAGCGTGGGCGCGATGAGGTCGGCGGGATCGACGTTCTGAGTCCCTTGTGTGACGTGGACGACGCGGCGGCCATCCAGTTCGCTCCACCATTCCGGCAGCGACCTCGTCATGGGTGGCGGCATCCGGAGTTCACCGACGAAGTGGACGAAGCCGGGTCGGTCCGTGCGCTCGAAGTCCAGCAGCGGCGACCCGCTGGCCACGATGAGTTGCCGCGAGAAGGTGACCTGCTCCATCGTCAAACCTCGCGGCCGGAGGCCGATCGCTTCCTCCGCCTTTGCGATGGCCCGCCCGAGAGGTCTGGCGAACAGCGGTGCGGCCGCGCGGAGGGCAGCGTCCCTCGCCTTGGTGATCGGGTTCGTGCCCGGCCGGAGGCCGAGTCCGGAGGGTGGCCCCTGAGGTCCGAAGAGATTGAGCGGGGTCACCGAGATCGTCGCCCATGGGCCGCCGTTCTGAGCGGCATACAGCGCGGCGCCGATCGAGACGTCGTCGCCGGCGAGGACATCCCACGGTTCGCTCGCCCATTCGTCCCGCAGATCCTGCACCTGCGCGGCAGAGGTGTTGATGAAGACTTCTTCGACATTGACGAGGAGCTGACGGATCCCCTTCTTGCCCTGAAGCCGCGGGAACGTGGCCACGAGGTCGTTTTCATCGAAGTCCGGTGCATGACGCCAGGGCACGAGCCGGGCGCCCGTCGACTCGACCGCGGCTCGGAACGCGGCACCCGAATAGACCCGCACGTCGTGTCCGCGGGCGATCAGTGCCGTCGCGACGGCGCGGATCGGGTTGATGTGGCCCGTGAACGGCATTGCCGAGAGCATGAAGCGAGCCATACGACCAAGGATGCCGCAGAGAGTCGCCCTGGGCTACGCCCCGATGCACGCATAGCGATCGCTGTCGCGCAGAGTGACTTCGCCGCTAGCGGGTGGGCGTGAGAGCCCGGATCATCTCCTTTAGCTCTGCGACCTCTGCCCGCAGCGACTCGACCTGCTTCTCTGTTGCGGACGCGACATTCTCCGTCTGGAGAGATACTCGCTCGACGATCCATGACGCGAGCGTTGCGGTGACGACGCCGATCAACGCGATCCCCCCGATCATCAGACCCACGGCAACGACTCGACCGGTGAGGGTGACGGGATAGAAGTCCCCGTAACCGACGGTGGTGATCGTGACGAATGCCCACCAGATCGCGTCGCCAAAGTTGGTGATGGGTCCGCCATTGCCTTGCTCCGCATCGAGGACAGCGAGTCCAGCGAGGAACACCGTGAGCACGGTCGCGCCGACGGTATAGATGACGACCTTGCCGCGCAACATTGAACCTGTCGTCCTCTGGATCAGCGCGAGCACGGTGAGGAATCTCATCAAGCGCAGGGGCCGTAGCACGGGAAGGATCACTATCGCAAGATCGAGGAGGTGCCGATAGAACCATCGCCACCGGTGCTCAGCTATCAAGAGGCGAACCGTGTAATCAACGAGGAATACTGCCCACGTCACCCAGAGGACGCCTTCGGCAATGGCCTCGAGCACCCCCTCGGGTCGAGCGAGGATCTGCGTCGCGTATGCGGCGAGAAATGCGCACGCCGCGATCGTGAGCGGCCATTCGACGGCACGCTCCCAGCGCACCACCCGTTCTCCATACATGAAGCGATTATGTCGAGTCGCTGAACGCCCCGAGCCAACATCCTGCGCGAGCGGGAACCGGAAACGGGCACCGCCCGCGTGGCGATCAGGATTGGCACGCTACATCCGGTCGTTGAAGTCGGCGTAGAACGCTTCGCGGCCCGCTTCCTCCGCCTGCTGACGTGCTCGGTTCGACTTTTGCCAGGCAACGAACGACCGCTTCCACCTCGTGAAGGGTGAACGCGGTGCATTCTGGATGCGCTCGGCCTCAATCGGCCATCGCAGTTCTCGCCAGGTGTTGTCCGCTGCGGTAAACCCAGCGCGAGCGTGCTCGACCGCGTGCCGCCCCTCGCGCCACATCCGAGTCACCTCTCGTATCTGAGGTTCGCGCTCAACTGCAGCAATGACCGTGGCGCTGTAGCCTTCGTCCGCGAGGTCACCGCGCGGAGTATCGACTGCCATGCGGGTGATCGCAGCGCGCATCTCGTGGTACGGAACGGTGTCCTGATTCTCCACAAGATCCGCGAGCGTGGACTGGTGATCGGTCAGCTGATCCCAGTTGTGAAGCATCAGCGCGAGGTATCGGAAGCCCGGCACCTCCACGGAACCGCGACCCTGAGGAACCGCAGAAACAGCGGAACGCACGCTGTCGATGGTGACACCCCGAGGCGCCAGATCGCGATCGTCGTACCGAAATGCCCGCGGGAAGCGTTTGCTTGCAGCTGCCGTCGCTGTCTCCTGCGCGTGGGTCACTCTTTGTCGCGCGACCCGCGCCTGTATGCACCCGAGCACCGCGGCGACGATCAGGCCGAGAGTGAAGGCAATCAATGCGTCAGGGATAGCCTGCGACCAGTCGGGCGGGAAGGGCGCGCCACCAGTCTCTTCGAGGAGCATGCGGCACACGATACGGGACCGTCGTTCGGACAGGCGCGTTAGCGGGCTTGAAGTCGAGGTAGGCACGGAGTCAGTTCCCGCTGCAAAAGAGCGACCACCGCAGCTGCTCACCTCTCAGGCGTCGAGGTGCAGGCCTGTGTCCGCCGGCCCGGTCCGCCAGGCGGTGAAGTGGACGGTGAGGTCGGCCCGTGAAGGGGAGCAGCACAACGGGCCCGCGGTCACTGCGGCGTCGGGGTCGAGGGGCGCCACCCGCACAAGGTGCCACGGTTCGTCGTCCACTCGAGCGCGGAGGGTGAGGGCGTCACCAGACCGACTGGCACGGATCGTGACAAGCCGACCACGCCAGCCGGGCACCGGCGATAGTGACCAGTCGGAAACGCCGCGGGTGACGACCGCGCCAAGGCTGTCCTCGCCGTCGCTTCGTTCCACACCGGCCTTGATCCAGGTGCTGCCGTCGACCCTGACGAAGATGCCGGCCTGGTCGAACTGAGCGGAGAAGTCGAGGAGAAACGACACCTCCATCGCGGTGTCCTGGTCGAACGACGTGAGGAGGGCGTGCTCGGTGTCGTGTACGAACCCGTAGGAGGTGATGCGCCATGCGTCGCTCCCCTCCACGGCCGTGACGCGCATTCCGTCGTCGGCCACCACCACACGGGCAGGCTCGGTCGTCCAAGAACCGGAGTTCCAGTCGATGTCCGTCATACCCTCGAATGTATCGGCCGTCTCGAGGGCCGATCGCCGACCGGTCAACCACCGCTAATGGGCGAGAGTCAGTCGAGCAAGCCGGTGTACACGAGCCAGGGACAGCCCGTGGCGGGATAGCGTCGAGGCTGAGGAGCATGAGTGGATAGCGAAGATCGTCTTGGTCGTCGCGATGGTCGGCGCCGGCGTGCTCCTCATCTGCATGGCGAATGCGGCAGCATCGGGTCGGCTGAAACGGAATCAGCTAGCCGGGATTCGGATTGCAAGCACGATGGCAAGTGACGAAGCGTGGCTGGCGGCACATGTTCGAGCGAGACGTGCGACGGTCTTTGCCGGAGTCATCAGCGTCCTGGGTGGCGCGTTCGCTCTCGTTCCCGTCCCGATGCCCGTGGCGACTATTGGGGTTCTCGTCGCCGCAATCGGCACGCTCGGATTCGTCCTCTATGGGGCCCGAGTCGGCAGCGTGGCCGCGAGGAACGTCTCCGAGTCCTGACTGCGTTCCATCCGTCCGATGGAGGACCGGCCGGCGCACGGGCGTCGCGCCTAAGAGCGTCCGCTGAACGACTCCAGCAGGTGCGCGTTTCGTTGCGTGATCACCCGCCGCAGGTACGGGACCAACACCAGTCGTTCGACGAGGCGACCGAGCACCGGAGACCCGACCGTCAACGTATCGGTCATCCGGGTACGGCCACCGACCTCGGCGAAGAGGTGTTCGTGACGAAAGAGGCGAAACGGGCCACGCACCTGCTCATCGACGAACCGTCGCGGCGCGTCTAGTTCGGAGATTCGAGAGGTCATCGTGAACCAAATCCCGAAGTGTCGCGCTCTCCATGTGACAGTCTCGCCGAGACCGATGGCACCAGTCGTGACACCGGCCACCGCCCGCTCGCCGGAGCCCGCCATCGAAGCCACATGCGCATCGATGCTGAGAGAGATATCGAACAGCTCGGCGGCAGAATGGTCCGAGTCAGTCACGATCGTGAATGCCGAAGCCACGCTCAATCCTCGCACCATGCGCGCCCGATCACGGACCGGCCAGTGGGCGAGACCCACGAATCTGGGAGGCCCGTTCCAGCGTCAGCGAAGATAGCGCCCGTCTGGATTCCGGCAGAGACCTGTAGCGAATGGACCTGCCGGGTTC
>JAZQRG010000108.1:0-9391 GCA_045629445.1 Mycetocola sp.
CGTGCGTGCGTCCGTACTCGACGCCATCGAACACGGCAGGCACGTGCGCGTGTTCCCCGACCTGGTCGCGGGTGTCGGCCGCGAATCAAGCGATGCGGCACTGATCGAAATGGGTCATTTGGGCGCGGTTCTCGCTTCCAGCGACGCAGGCTGAGAGACGCGCGCGGCTCAGCGCGACGATGTGTCGGCCGCTCCGGCCTGAGCGGCCGCGCGCATTCATGCGTTCGGTGGCTCTGCCACTACGGCGTCCACCACGGCCGCAGCGGAAGGCCGCCGGTGCTGCCTCGAGCGTCCGGCCGAACCGCGAGCACCTGGTGCAGTTGGATTCCGCCGCTCTCGAAAGCGAGTCGTGAACCGGCCATGTACAGCCCCCACACCTTTGCCGTTGGCAGGCCCACCTCGGCGACGGCTTCGTCCCAGTGCTCGACGAGATTGGCGCACCAGTCCCGCAGCGTCAGCGCGTAGTGGGGGCGGAGGTTCTCTTCGTGCAGTACCTCGAGGCCGACATCCTGCGCCTCAGTGATGATGCGGCCAGAGCCCGTGAGTTCACCGTCGGGGAAGACGTAGCGGTCGATAAACCCGCGGGCGGATGCCTCTGATCGGTTATCGGGACGGGTGATGCAGTGGTTCAGCAGCAGGCCGCCCTCACGCAGCCGCGACTGCAGGAACCCGAAGTACGCCGCATAGTTGCGCACGCCGATGTGCTCGAGCAGCCCGATCGACGACACCGCGTCGAAGCCGGTTTCGGTGATATCGCGGTAGTCGCCGTAACGGACCTCGGCGAGGTCGCCGAGCCCTTCGTCGGCGATCGCGCGCTGCGCCCACTCGGCCTGTTCCCGCGACAGGGTGACTCCGGTCGCCCGGATACCTCGCCGAGCGGCAAAGCGCACCATGCCGCCCCAGCCGCATCCGACATCGAGCAGCCGGTCGCCCGCTGTGAGCCTGAGTTTCTCGAACACCAGCCGGTACTTGTTCTCCTGCGCTTCGTCCAGTGACGCAGCCTGGTTCGGATAGCAGGCGCAGGTGTAGGTCATGGATGGGCCAAGCACCCACTCGTAGAAGGTGTTCGAGACGTCGTAGTGGTGGGAGATGGCATCCGCGTCGCGGCTCTTGCTGTGTCGGAGTCCCGCAGCGACACGGCGCCAGCGCGCCGGGATCTCCTCGGGGGGAGGCGCGATGGGGCGCAGGTGTTCGACGCCGATCGATCGGACGACCTGGGCCATCACTCGCGGCGGGGGAAGCTTGAACACGAGTGCGTCTGCGAGTGCTTTGAGAAGCTCGTACGGATCGCCGGGGTGAACGCCGTGTGCATCGAGGTCGCCGGCGATGTACGCACGGGCAAGCCCGAGGTCGCCCCTGCCGGTTGCCAGGTAGGTGGTGCCACGGGGAGTCTTCAACTCGAGTCCGAGCGCCGCGTCCTCCGGCCCGGTCGCGCTCCCGTCGTACGCCGTGAAGCGCACCGGGAGCCGTCCGCCCGCGAAAATCTCCAGGATTTCAGCGAGGGTGAGTCTCTCGGATGTCTCCTCCGTTGTCACCGCACGTTCTCTCATTGTCGTCATCGCCGTTGCACCGCCTTCGCATAGAGGTCGAGGAGGCGGGAGTCGGGGTCGTATCGCTTCTTGACCGCGCGATACGCGGCTCCGCCGTAGAGGTCGTCAAATTCTTCCCGGGAGTAGAAGGCGTCGGAGTACAACGACTTATGGCCGTCGAGCTGGCTCACTTTGCGCTCGATGCGACGGTTCGTCTCGCCCTCGCTCGATCCGATCGGCACCGTCGACCAGAACCCAAAGTTGACGTAGGTTCGTCGCGGTTCCATCGGATAGAGCGGCCAGCCCGTCTCGTCGCGCAGGCGCACCGGACACAGCCAGACCGGCGTGATGGGCACCGAGTCGAGGAACCACTCGAGAAACTCGGCGGAGCGTTCGAGAGGAACCTCGATGTCCTGCACCACACGCTCTCGCGGCGGGCGGCGCTTGAGTGCTTCCAGCCGGTCGCCGATGGAGAACCGTCGTTCCCAGGTCATCATTCGTGAGTAGACGCTGCTGCGGCGGTAGCGCTGTGGCCACAGTCGGCGGATCACCGGATTCTGCGCGCCGAACGCTTCCGAGCACCAGAACCAGTCGGCATCCCACCGCCACAGGTAGTCGGAGATGCTGAGCCGATCATCGGTGACCCCCTCGTCGTGCTGGATCGAGCGGTAGTAGACCTTGCTGCCGGTGTAGTCGCTCACGGCACCGAGGGCGGCAGTCCTGGTTCCCAGGCACAGATAGCTCTCGTCGGCGCTGAAAACGACGCCGTCAAGGTAATCGACGCCGATGCCTTCGAACGCGCCGGTCTGGGTGATGCCCCCGAGCGTCGCAAACAGGTCGGGAAGGGTGTGAAACCGCACGTGCCTCATCGCGACGTACGGGTGAACCGGCTCAAGCTGGATGCGGAGACGAACCGCATAGCCGAGTGTTCCGTACGAGTTCGGGAACGCGCGGTAGAGATCGGTGTGTACGTCGGGCGAAACGGTGAGCAGTTCTCCACCGCCGGTGAGGATGTCCATCTCCAGCACCGACTCGTGGGGGAGTCCGTTGCGGAACGATGCCGACTCGATACCGAGCCCGGTGACCGCGCCACCGAGCGTGATGGTCTTCAGTTGTGGCACGACCAACGGGGTCAGCCCGAAGAGCAGAGTCGCGGCGACGAGGTCCTCGTACGTGCACATGCCTCCAACATCAGCGGTTCGTGCATCGGGGTCGATCGAGAGGACCTCCGTCAATCCCGATGTATCGAGCCCAGGGCCGGATGGACCCACCCGCGACCGGAAGAGGTTCGAGGTCGACTTGGCCAGCCGCACTGGCTGGTCGTCTGGCACCGCCTGATAGCTCAGTAGAAGACGCTTCACGCCGAGAGCGTGAGCGGCACGTGCGTCGGTGGCAAAAACAGACACATCCTCACGGTACTCCCGAGCGGCACGCAGGGCGACCCTACAGCGGCACTTCGACCGGCACCGCTGACTGCTCGTAGATCTCAAGGTAGAACGGAGCAACAACCTCGGGCGAGACCCGACAATCAAGCAGGTACACCCCATCTGCGCCCGTCTGAATCCACTCGTCCACAGCGTTCAGGTCATCGAGCGAACGGATGATGTCGGCTCGCCCGCCGAGGGATCTCGCGATCCCAGCGAAGTCGGCTTCGTCGATGAGCATGGGGCCGGTTCCGAGTCCCATCCGGCCGTAGACGTGAACCTCGGCCCCATACGCCGCGTCGTTCCAGACGACGACGATGCCGCGCCGCGTGGTGCGAATCACCGAATCGAGGTCGGCAAGCGCCATGAGCCCGCCGCCGTCGCCCGTGGACACGACAAGCATCGCGGCAGGGAGCGCGGCTGTCGCCCCGATGGCACTCCCGAAACCGAGGCCGATGCTCTGGTAGGCGGTACCGACCATGACCGACCGATTCGGCGAGGGGACCGTCCAGTAAGTGTTCGACCAGCCGAGGAAGTGGCCGCCGTCCGTCACGGTGACGCGGTCTTCGGGAAGGATGTGTTTCAGCGCGAGTGCGACGCTGCGCGGGTCGAGTCTGCCGTCGTCCCAGGTGCCGACCCCAGCGTCCCGGATGCGGAAGCGCGCGGCATCCGTCGCCAACCGTTCCCGCCAGCCGGATGTTCGCCCGTCGACGGGTTCGATCGCGGCGAGCATCGCGGTGGCGGAGAGATTCGCGTCTCCGCGCACCGGCACCGTGACGGCGGGGTGGGCGGCGGGATCGCGGTCGTCGATCCGGATGACCGTGGCGCTGGGCGAGAACAGCGTGTCGAATTTCGTCGAGAAGTGGTTGAGGGCCGCCCCGACGACAAGGACGACGTCGGCCTCACCGATCAAAGCCATCGCGGCATCCTGCCCGAATCCGCCGATCGTGCCGAGGTCGAACTCTCTCCGGGAGAACAGCGAACGGCCCAGTGCCGTCGTGGCTGTCAGCGCACCGATTGTGTCAGCGAGACGGCTGAGTGGCTCGCTGGCACCGGCGATCCAGGCGCCGCGACCGGCGATAATCACTGGCCGCCTGGCCATCGACAGTGCGCGAGCGGCCGTGAGGACGGCCACCGGCTCCGGCTGCAGAGGTTTCGGTCGCGTCACCGCTGGTATCACCTCGTCCTCATCCGCAGTGGCCGTTGCGAGCCCGTACGGCAACGCGAGCACAACAGCGGTGCGGTGGGCGAGCGCATGATTGATCGCAGCGATCGTGACCTGACCGGCATCCGTCGTGCCCACGGTGAAGGTCGGGGCGCCGACGGATGCCGCAAGCGCCCGCTGGTCAACGTCAAACGGGCGCGGGCCGGTGACCGGCGCGTCGCCGGCGAGAAGCACGAGGGGAGTGCCGGCCTGAACGGCTTCGGCGAGAGCGGTGATCGCGTTGGTGAAGCCAGCGCCATATGTCGTCGTCGCGAGCGCGATGCGACCACTCGTTCGGTAGAAGGCGTCGGCGGCGGCCACCGTTGCCGCTTCATGCCTGACCGCGGTGTACGTGACCGTTGTGCGGCTGAGCGCGTCGATGACGTGGGCGTTTCCGTTGCCCATCACCCCGAACACGTGCGAGATTGTGGGGGCAAGAGCCTCGGCGATGCGGGCAGCGACGGTGATCATGGCGTCCTTTGAGTCATATAGCGGTGTGCGAATTCCGTATATGTCTCGCGGCCCTGGAACGGGCTCGTTCAACGCCCCTTTTCCGAGCGTCCCGGCGTCGTGCCGTCGACACCGGGAAGTCTAGACCTCCGCGCCGGGCGCCCGCGAGCGATCGATTCGTCCCGAAGGGCGGTTCGCGGGATCGAGTGGTCCCCGATGGTCGTTCAGCGGCATCCTCAGCGACCGTCTGGGACGAATCGATGAAGCTGGCGACGCTATCGGCCGAATCGGTTGGTCCGGCGCCCGGTCGGTAAACTCGGCCAGTGCCCGTTATCGAGATTTCCGACCTCAGCGATCCGCGACTCACCGACTACGCGCACCTCACCGACGTTGCCCTGAAGAAGGCGCGCGGAACCGAGCACGGACTCTACCTGGCCGAATCGCTTCTCGTGTTCCAGCGCGCGCTTCGCGCCGGGCACCGGCCACGATCGGTGCTTGCGCTCGGGGCATCCGCTGATGAGGCGCTCGAAGCCCTCGCCGTCCTCGGCGACGAGGCCCGCGATGTCCCCGTGTTCGTTGGGCCAGGTGAGCTGCTCGCCGAACTCACCGGGTATGTCCTTCACCGCGGTCTGATTGCGTCGATGCACCGGCCGCCGCTGCCAGACCCGGCTGGCCTCCTGGCCGGCGCTCGCCGCATCGTAATTCTGGAGAACGTCGCTGATCCGACCAACGTCGGTGCGATCTTCCGTTCTGCTGGCGCGATCGGAGCGGATGCCATTCTCGTCACGCCCCGCTGCTCGGACCCGTTCTACCGGCGTGCGATCCGGGTGTCGATGGGTACCGTGCTGCAGGTGCCGTGGACGCGGGTGGGCGATTGGACATCAACGCGAACGCTGCTGACCGAGCACGGTTTCCACGTTGCTGCCCTCGCGCTGAGTGACGATGCCGTGAGCCTGCGGGACTTCGACGGGGCAGCTCACGAGCGGCTCGCCCTCGTGCTTGGCGCTGAAGGTGACGGTTTGACGGCCGACGCGCTCGGGGCATCCGACACAGTTGTGCAGATCCCGATGAAGCACGGCATCGACTCGCTCAACGTCGCTGCCGCCAGTGCCGTCGCGATGTGGGCGCTCGGCTGAGCCGGCGCTGTTGCCGCACCTCGCGACGCGTTACTCGGTCGAGTGCCGTTCGAGGAAGGTGTAGACCTCGGAGTCGTCGACGCCGGGAAAGGTGCCGCTCGGCAACGGCGCGAGCACGTGTGAGTGCAGCCTCGCGCTCGGCCATGCATTATCGCGCCACCGCTCCGCGAGGGTCGTCGGAGGACGTCGGCAGCACGACGGATCCGGGCAGGTCGACGTCGCACGCGTCGTCGTCTCCCGGCCGCGGAACCACTTCGCCTGGTTGAACGGCACCCCGACCGAGATCGAGAACTCTCCGGCACTCGTGGTTCCGGTCTGGGTCGCGCACCAGAAAGTACCGGCGGGAGTGTCGGTGTACTGGTAGAGCTCGGTGGTGCGGTTGGTGCGCTCAAAGGCGCTGCGTGCGCTCCATTTTCGGCACACCAGCTGGCCCTCGATCGCCCCGGTCACGTCGACGGGCAACGGCAGGTTGTCGTTCTCGTACCCCTTCGCGAGCGACCCGTCTTCGCTGACTCGCAGGAAGTGAAACGGCATATCGAGGTGGGTGGTTGCGAGGTTCGTCAGCCGAAGCGCTGCCGCCTCGTGGGTGACGCCGAACGCGTCGCGGAAGTCCTCGACGGCGAGGTTTCTGTCGCGTTTGGCCTGGGTGAGGAACTCGACGGCGGCGTTCTGCGGCATCAGGCAGCACGCCGCGAAGTAGTTGATCTCGAGCCGCTGCCGAAGAAACGCGGCATAACTGGTCGGCCGGGTGTGCCCGAGCAGGCGGTGTGCCATGGCCTGCAGTGCCATCGAGCGCAGGCCGTGTCCGCCGGGAATCGACGCCGGCGGCAGGTAGATTCGGCCGTTCGCCAGGTCGGTGACGCTGCGTGCCGAGTGTGGCAGGTCGTTGACGTAGATGAGGCTCAGGCCCAGCTGCTCGGCCATGATGCTCACGGTGCGGTGGGTGAGCGCGCCGCGCACGTGACCGGCCGCCTTGAGCCGCTCTTCTGCGAGCTCCTCAATCTCGGGCAGGTAGTTGTCGCGTTCCCGCATGAGCTCACGCAGCTCGGTGTTCGCCCTGCGCGCTTCCTCCGGTGTCGCGATCGCCTCGGTTGCCTTCCGCTGCAGTTCCCGGTGGAGTCCAACGAGTGCGGTGAGAGCGTCTTCGCTCATCCCCTTGCTCGGCTTCACGGCGGGCAGGCCGAGCTCGGTGTAGAGCGGACTCTCCTGGAACCGGCGCAACTCGATCTCGAGGGCCGCCCGCGGATTCGGCGGCTCAGCCGACAGCAGGTCGGTGAGTGCGACGCCGAGCGCCGTCGCGATCGCCTGGAGTGTCGACAGCTTCGGCTCCCGCTTGCCGTTCTCGATGAGTGAGAGCTGGCTCCCGGCCAGATCCACCTGCGCTCCGAGGTCATCGAGCGTCAGGCCCTGCTCGGAGCGAAAGTGCCGGATGCGATGACCCAGCGTCGACAGGTCCGATGTCGTTCGATTCATGCGTTTACCATATCCGAAAGAACCGCGATTCTTAACCAGGATTTCTTCGTTATGGATGCGGATTCCTTGCGACAGTGGATGCAGGCCAACTTGTACACGACCCGCCCGCAGCAGAGGAGCTTTCATGTCGATCGCCGAAATCGACCGTTTCACGGTCACCGCCCCGGCGCAGGAGCGCAGCGCAACGTCCGGTGCTTCGATGACCGGCACCGAAGCATCCGGCACCGAAGCATCCGTCACAAAGGCACCCGACCCGCTGGACAAGCTTCGCGCCTGGGTGGACTCGATTGCGGAACTCACCCAGCCGGATGCCGTTGTCTGGTGCGATGGTTCCGCTCGTGAGAGCGATCTGCTGACCAAGCAGATGGTCGCCGAGGGAAAGCTCATCAAGCTCAACCCGGAGTGGCGGCCCAACAGCTACCTGGCGCGGAGCGCTCCGAGCGACGTCGCCCGAGTCGAATCCCGCACCTTCATCTGCTCCGAAAAGGAAGAGGATGCCGGACCAACGAACAACTGGCAGGACCCGGACTCGATGCGCGGCGAGCTCGATACCGTCTTCGCTGGCAGCATGCGCGGTCGCACGATGTACGTGGTCCCGTTCTCCATGGGTGCCGTCGGCGGCCCGCTCTCGCAGCTCGGTGTGCAGATCACCGACTCGGTGTACGCCGTTCTCTCCATGGGCATCATGACCCGTGCGACCGACGCGGTCCTGGATCTCATCGCTGACGGCGTGCCGTGGGTGAAGACGGTGCACTCGGTCGGCGCCCCGCTTGCTCCGGGTGACGAGGACGTGGCCTGGCCCTGCAGCGACACGAAGTACATCGTGCAGTTTCCCGAGCCGCGCGAGGTCTGGTCGTACGGATCCGGCTACGGCGGCAATGCGCTCCTCGCCAAGAAATGCTTCGCTCTCCGGATCGCGAGCGTCATCGGTCGCGACGAGGGCTGGCTCGCCGAGCACATGCTGCTCGTGCGTGTCATCTCGCCGGAAGGTAAGAAGTACCATGTGGCTGCGGCGTTCCCGTCAGCCTGTGGCAAGACCAACCTCGCTATGCTGCGGCCAACGATTCCCGGTTGGCGGGTCGAGACCCTCGGCGATGACATCGTCTGGCTGCGCCCGGGCGAGGATGGCCGGATGTGGGCGATCAACCCCGAAGCGGGATTCTTCGGCGTCGCTCCCGGGACCGGCCAGTCCACCAACGTCACAGCGGTCGAGACGCTCTGGGGCAATACGATCTTCACCAACGTTGCCCTGCGCGACGACGGGGATGTCTGGTGGGAGGGCCTGACAGACACCGCCCCCTCACACCTCATCGACTGGGAGGGCAACGACTGGACGCCGGACTCCGACCGTCCCGCAGCTCACCCGAACTCCCGCTTCACGGTTGCCGCCGCGCAGTGCCCGTCGATCGCCGACGACTGGGAAGACGCCGTTCCGCTTGACGCCATCCTGTTCGGTGGCCGC
The DNA here is from genome assembly GCA_045629445.1 of Mycetocola sp. GTDB lineage: Bacteria > Actinomycetota > Actinomycetes > Actinomycetales > Microbacteriaceae > Mycetocola_A. The sequence goes on from JAZQRG010000108.1 coordinate 8,679, forward strand.
CGCGCCACCAACGTCCCGCTCGTCGTCGAGGCCACCGACTGGACCCACGGCGTCTTCATGGGAGCCACGATCTCGAGCGAGAAGACGGCCGCTGCCGAGGGTACCGTCGGTGAACTTCGGCGTGACCCGTTCGCGATGCTCCCGTTCTGCGGTTACAACATGGCCGACTACTGGGCGCACTGGCTCGCTGTCGGGCAGAAGCTCCGGTTCGACCGCGCACCGCGCATCTTCCAGGTCAACTGGTTCCGTAAGGGCGACGACGGTGGCTTCCTGTGGCCGGGCTTCGGCGAGAACTCCCGCGTGCTCGAGTGGATCGTCCGCCGGATCGAAGGGGACGTCGCTGCTGTGGACACGCCCGCCGGTCGCATCCCAGTGCTCGACGACCTTAACCTCGACGGCATCGACGTCCCAGACGATGCACTCGAGGCCCTGTTCGCGATCAACGCCGAGTCCTGGCTTGCCGAAGCCGACCTCACCGAACAGTTCTTTGACACGTTCGGAACGAAGGTGCCGCAAGCGCTGCGGGCAGAACTCGCGTCGCTGCGGTACCGGCTGCGTCAGTAGCGCCAAGCATAAACGGATGCCACGAGGTGCCCGGAAGTGCTCTGAGACTCCTTGGCGGGATGGTCTCAGAACACTTCCCGGCACCTCGCGGTCGTTGCGACCGTGAGCCCGCAGGGGTGGTTCCGGGTCGACGTCTGGTCAGCAGAACG
>JAZQRG010000109.1:0-6471 GCA_045629445.1 Mycetocola sp.
TCCTCGACCAGCCAGGAGCAGACAAGCTCATCGGGCAGGGTGACGGGCTGTTCCTGCCCATGGGAACCAACAAGGCCATCCGTGTCCAGGGTGCCTGGGTCTCCGAGGAGGAGATCGAAAAGGTCGTCAAGCACGTCACACTGCAGGCGCGCCCTGAGTACCGCAAGGACGTCGCCGCTGTCGTCGAGAAGAAGGAGGTCGACGCCGATATTGGAGATGACCTCGACCTGCTCCTCGCCGCGGCGGAACTCGTCGTCGGTACCCAGTTCGGCTCGACCTCGATGCTGCAGCGCAAGCTTCGGGTTGGCTTCGCCAAGGCCGGCCGCCTCATGGACCTGATGGAATCCCGCGAGATCGTCGGCCCGTCCGAGGGCTCGAAGGCGCGCGACGTTCTCGTCACTGCCGAGCAGTTGCCCGGTCTTCTGGCCAAACTCCGTGGGGAAGACGTCCCGATGCCGTCGCCGAGCGACGACGACCAGTACCAGGGTGACCCGGTCGAGAAGCAGTTCGATGGGTACGATGTGGTTGACGGCGATTCCGACGAAGACGCCTGGGGACTCACAGGCAAGGAGTAGTACATGGCCATTCCGGCCACACCACCGAACGGATCTGCGGGGCCGGCCCGATCGGCGAATCTCAACGTTCCGAACGCGATCACCGTCATCCGAATCCTGGCGGCACCGGTTTTCATCTGGATGCTGCTCGCCGACAACGGAGAAGACGGCGGCCTGCGCTGGGCAGCTGCGATCCTGTTTATCGTCGCAATCGCAACCGACTGGGTCGACGGAGCCATCGCGCGAAAGCACGGTCTGATCACCGACCTCGGTAAGCTCCTCGACCCGATCGCTGACAAGGTCCTCACCGGCGGCGCGCTCGTCGCCCTTTCCATCCTCGGGGAACTCCCGTGGTGGGTGACGATCATCGTGCTGGTGCGCGAGATCGGGATCACCGTGCACCGGATGATCATCGTGACCGACCACGTGGTTGCCGCAGCCTGGATGGGAAAGCTCAAGACAGTCGCGCAGGCGATCGCCATCTCGCTCGCGCTCCTCCCGTTCAACACGATCTTCGGCGACTGGGTCTTTTGGGTCAACGGCGTCTTCATGACGGTCGCCGTCTTGCTCACGATCGCAAGCGGCATCGACTACGTGGTGACCGCTGTCAAGGCGCGGCGAGTGCGGTAATGACCGACGACGCGGCTCTCACACAGAGCGACCCGACCGCAGGACTCATCGCCCGGCTTGCCGCTCGTGGCCTGACCGTTGCCGTCGCTGAATCGCTCACCGGCGGAATGCTCGCGGCCGAACTCATTCGCCCGCGCGGGGCATCCGCTGTTGTTCTCGGGGGCGTCGTCGCGTACGCGACAGAGCTGAAGCACACCGTCCTTGGGGTTGACGGCGATCTTCTCGCCACCTCAGGGCCAGTAGACCCCGACGTAGCACGTCAGATGGCGGCAGGGGCCCGCACCGTTCTCGCGGTGAACGGGCGCAAAGCCGACATCGGCATTTCCACAACCGGCGTCGCCGGCCCCGACCCCCAGGGCGGAAAGGTGCCGGGAACGGTCTACCTGGGTGTGGCCACCGAACAAGGCACCCGTGCGGTTGAGCTTCAGCTCGATGGTGACCGCACGACGATCCGGACGTCGACAGTCGTCGCCGCAATCTCACTTCTCGCTGACACGGAGAAGAGCACAAGGTCACGTCCTGCCGAAGGCTGAGAAAATGCCCCGACAGATCCCGATGTTTCCGCGGGAATACGAGTCGTTACAACCCGGTTACACCACTCGGATTCACAAGAAATAATCAGTGACCGAAAGTAAGGTTTTTCACACGGATGGGTGTAGTAATGTTATCCAACCACAGGCTTACCAGCGGTGAGGCTGACCGGCAGAGGAGGAGGGGTCCCATGATTCTTGTACGTCAGGAAATCGGTGACGTGCTTCGCGACTTCCGGCTGCAAAAGGGGCGAACTCTGCGCCAGGTTGCAAGCAAGGCAAGCGTGGCACTCGGCTACTTGAGTGAGGTCGAACGAGGGCAGAAGGAAGCATCGAGCGAGATTCTCGCGTCGGTCGCTGAAGCTCTCGACACTCCGATCTCGGTCATCATGCGTGAGGTCGGCGATCGGCTCGCCGTCGTCGAGGGTCTTGCCCCCATTCCCGATACCGTTCCCGATGAGTTCGTCGCTGAACTCGATGCTGATCTGGTCGCCCGCTGACGCTGGCAGACCCCAACTCCGGATGCCCCGGCGCGCGAAAGCGAGCCGGGGCATTCCGCGTCCAGTCGCGACAGCGAAACCGTTCTACACAGTAAGCCGAGAGAAGTGAAACTCAGCGAGTTCAGAGTTGCCATAACGACCGAGTTCGGTGGCGCATACGGGCGTGTCCTCACGAGTGACCTGGTTCTTCGGGACCTCGGTGGACGCACCGCCGACGAGGCACTTGCCGCAGGAGAGTCTCCGCGCACCGTGTGGCTCGCGCTCTGCAAGGAAGCAGATGTGCCGCGGGACCGGTGGCACGGCGTCGGGGTTCTCCCGCCGCAGCGGTAGCACCCGCACGTTGCTTCGACACGCCGCAGAATGTTTCTCGAACACTCGTTCGGTTTGCGATAGGCTCCTACACAAGAGCTCATCGGTGGTCGTTCGTCCACTGTTTTCCTCCCGCTGACCCTATGTCAGAGGTGCCTCATACAGTCGACACTGTCATCGAAAACGCTCCCAGCCTTGTTGAAGCCGAGACCCGGCCCGACAGCCTATAGGCGCACCGCTATCGCAAAGAAAGAGGCAGACATGCCATCAGCAGCAGACCGCGAGAAGTCCCTTGAAACGGCACTCGCCCAGATCGACCGCCAGTTCGGCAAGGGTTCCGTCATGCGCCTCGGAAGCGATGAGCGGGCGCCCGTTGCCGTCATCCCCACCGGCTCCATCGCACTTGACGTTGCGCTCGGCATAGGCGGCCTCCCGCGTGGTCGCATCGTCGAGATCTACGGGCCTGAGTCCTCGGGTAAGACCACGCTCACGCTCCACGCGATCGCGAACGCGCAGAAGGCCGGCGGCATCGCCGCGTTCATCGATGCTGAGCACGCGCTCGACCCCGAATACGCCAAGAAGCTCGGCGTTGACATCGACGCTTTGCTCGTCTCACAGCCAGACACCGGTGAGCAGGCACTCGAGATCGCCGACATGCTCGTGCGTTCCGGGTCCATCGACCTCATCGTGATCGACTCGGTCGCTGCGCTCGTGCCCCGCGCCGAAATCGAGGGCGAGATGGGTGACTCCCACGTCGGTCTCCAGGCCCGTCTGATGTCACAGGCGCTCCGCAAGCTGACCGGTGGCCTGAGCCAGACGAACACCACGATGATCTTCATCAACCAGCTCCGTGAGAAGATCGGTGTCTTCTTCGGCAGCCCCGAGACCACCGCCGGTGGTAAGGCGCTCAAGTTCTACGCCTCGGTACGACTCGACATTCGCCGAATCGAAACGCTCAAAGACGGAACCGACGCAGTCGGTAACCGCACCCGGGTGAAGGTCGTCAAGAACAAGATGGCGCCACCGTTCAAACAGGCGGAATTCGACATTCTCTACGGTGTCGGAATCTCCCGCGAGGGCAGCCTGATCGACTTCGGAGTCGAACACCTGATCGTCAAGAAGTCGGGTTCGTGGTACACCTACGACGGTGAACAGCTCGGACAGGGCAAGGAAAACTCGCGCAACTTCCTGATCACCAACCCCGATATCGCCAACGAGATCGAGTCGAAGATCAAGGCAAAGCTCGGAGTCGGCGTTGCCAAGGTCGAGGCAGAGGCACCAGCCGCTGCGGTGGGCAAGTCGAAGTCGACAGCTGACCAGCTCGCCGCCAAGCGCGGCGCCTAGGTCGAAACCGTTATGGTTTCCTTTCGCGACCCGGGTGGTCCCGACGATACCGATCGTGTTTCCGCACAGGCGGGTGAGAAAACCGGTGCGAAGATCGCGCCGGTGACTTACCTGCGCGGTGCCGGGCACACGCCAGACAGCGTGCCCAGAAAGTCACGCTCCGGCGCAGATGCCTGGTTCGGGTCGGAACCGGAAACGGCGCCGGAAACAGCGCCAGGGCCCGCGTCGAGGTGGGCACCGGAGCCGGAGTCCACACCCGAAGCTTCGTCAGCGCCTGTGCCAGCACGCGGATCCCGGCCAGCACGCGGATCCGGGCCAGCACGCGGATCCGGCACCTCACCGCGCAAGCGGTCGGGCGCCGGATCGGCGGCAGGGCACCTCCGGGCGGTTTCCCGTCCCGGTGGGAACTTCGAGAATGAGCCTGACGAACCGATCGCCGACCCGGAGCAAATCGAGTCACAGCTGGTGCGAAAACTGGCAAGGCGGTCGCTCAGCGAAGCCGAGGTGCTCGCGTTCGCCGTTCAGGAGGGCCTGACCGCCGCACAGGCGAACACGATTCTCGACCGACTTCGGGATCTGGGTTACGTCGATGATCGCGCCCTCGCCGAGCAGTTGAAACACTCGCTGTCGGAGCGCAAAGGACAGAGCAAGGCCGTTGTCGCTCGCGCGATGTCCGGCCGGTCAATCGACCGCGACATCATCAGTGAGGTGCTCGATGACATCGAGCAGGAAGACGAACTCGGCGTCGCGACCGAGCTCGCCAGGAAGCGTGCCTCACAGATGTCAGGACTCGACAAGCAGACGCTCGAACGCCGGCTGACCGGGTTCCTCGCCCGCCGCGGATATCCGGGTCACATCGTGCGCGAAGCAATTGCGCCCGTGCTCACCGGACGCGCGTCTGCACCGTCGTCGACGGTGCGGTTCCGCTAGCCGTTTCGGTCGCTCCGGAGAGCCCTGCCCACCAGGCGGGGCTCTCCGCTCGGGTGAGCCAGCGCGACGAGCGCGTGAGCGCCCGCGAACGTAGACTGGACCATCATGAGTACCCTGCTTGAAACGCCAACGGTCATTACGCCATCGACGGCCGCCGTCGACGCGTCAGGGCGTGCGCGCACCTACGAAGTGCGCACGTACGGCTGCCAGATGAACGTGCACGACTCCGAGCGGCTGAGCGGCTCGCTCGACGCTGCCGGATACGTCCCGGCCAACGGCGCCGAAGCCGACGTCGTCGTGATCAACACCTGTGCTGTCCGCGAGAACGCGGACAACAAGCTCTACGGCAACCTCGGGTACCTCGCGAGCGTGAAACGGCGCCACGAGGGCATGCAAATCGCCGTCGGTGGCTGCCTGGCCCAGAAAGATAAGAACGTCATTCTCGAGAAGGCGCCGTGGGTGGACGTCGCCTTCGGTACTCACAACATGGGTGCCCTTCCGAGCATGCTCGAGCGGGCGCGTCACAATGACGAGGCGCAGATCGAGATTCTCGAGTCGCTCGAGACGTTCCCATCGACACTGCCGACCAAGCGGGAGTCAAGCTACAGCGGCTGGGTCTCCATCTCGGTCGGCTGCAACAACACCTGTACCTTCTGCATCGTGCCCGCGCTTCGCGGCAAGGAGAAGGACCGCCGGCCGGGGGAGATCCTCGCTGAGATCCAGGCCCTCGTCGACGATGGAGCCATCGAAGTTACCCTGCTCGGTCAGAACGTGAACTCGTACGGTGTGGAGTTCGGCGACCGTCAGGCGTTCAGCAAGCTGTTGCGCGCCGCTGGCGCCATCGACGGTCTCGAGCGCATCCGGTTCACGAGTCCACACCCCGCCGCGTTCACCGATGACGTCATCGACGCCATGGCCGAGACACCGAGCGTCATGCCGCAGCTGCACATGCCGCTGCAGTCGGGCTCCGACCGCATTCTCAAGGCCATGCGCCGCTCGTACCGCAGCGAAAAGTTCCTCGGCATCCTCGACCGGGTCCGGGAACGGATGCCGCATGCGGCAATCTCCACGGATATCATCGTCGGTTTCCCCGGTGAGACTGAAGAAGACTTCCTCGAGACCCTGCGGGTGGTTGAGGCCGCGCGGTTCGCGACGGCATTCACCTTCCAGTACTCGATCCGTGAGGGCACTCCCGCCGCGACGATGCCCGACCAGGTGCCCAAGGCGGTCGTACAGGAGCGGTTCGAGCGGCTCACCGCCCTGCAGGACCGCATCTGCCTTGAGGAGAACCAGAAGGTTGTCGGTCGTGAGATCGAGATCCTCGTCGCCGTCGGTGAAGGGCGCAAAGACACCGCGAGCCACCGGCTCTCCGGCCGGGCCGAAGACTCGCGCCTGGTGCACTTCGAGGTTCCGGAAGGTTCCGAGCTGCCTCGTCCCGGCGATGTCGTCACCGCGACGGTCACGCAGGCGGCGCCCTTCTACCTGATCGCTGACGCCCCCGACGGCAGCGCTCTCCGGGTTCGTCGCACGACCGCGGGCGACGCCTGGGATCGGGCGCAGGCCGAATCCTGTGGTGTTCCGACACCGGGTACGTCTCCGAGCACCCCAGGCCGGGTGTCGCTCGGGCTGAAGTCGGAGGCCAAGCGGGCTTAGGGAGACAATGGGTCTTACCCA